>CAYZLP010000534.1:0-4212 GCA_964478635.1 uncultured Caldilineaceae bacterium | reverse complement strand
CGTTTGTGCTGAAGTCACGGCAGTATTTGACTTCCTGCCCATAGGATAGATGAAGATGAGAGCAGATGCTGGACCCAAGCGTCTCTCAATTCGGACCATATTCCAACGCTGTGACCAAAGGCCGGAAAAATCTGACGGTACGAGCGACGTAGGCGAGGCTACAGCTACGACGCGCCGAGCTATGGCAGGGTGAAGCGACGAATGCTCTGCTGACCTGAATCTTGCACATGTCATTCTGAACGAGTCGACGGCAAGGCGTCGGGCCCAGCGACTGTCCAGTGAAGAATCTCAACGTGGCCAGAGAGAAGATTCTTCACTGGACAATCGTCGTATCCGAAGACTTCGGGTCGACCCGTTCAGAATGATAGACATCGTCCTAACTGACCATTAGGTTCTGTTGACGTCTCGCCCACATGGGAGGCAACACCTCTGGGAAGGTGATGATATTGCGTCTCAACATTAAATCTGATCAATCAGCCACCCAACCGGACACGCCCAGGCGCCGATCTGGCATCCTGGCCGGCCTCTCTTTGCTCCTGTCTGCCCTGTTGCTCACGGCATGCGGTGCGCCAGCGGTGATGGCGGCGCCGACGACGCCTCCGCCCGCCGTCATCCCGGCCTTGCCCTTTCCCGACAATCCGGACCCGACCCTTTGCGGCATTCCCCAGCCGGACGGCCGGCGCGGCATCGTCACGGGCGAGCACGAAGGCGAGGTTGTCGGGGATGTTATCTACCTCTATGACGGCCATGCGCGACAGGCCATTACCGGCCAGGTCTTTCCAGGCGCGCGGGTGGAGATCGTGCTGCGGCAGAGCAATCCGACGCTCGATTATTTCTTCGTAAAGACCACCAATGTCGAACCCGCACAGGAGGGCTGGATACCGGCGCCGTTTGTCGAGATCGAGTAGTGCCGGCCGCCGCTGCAAACGGCGATATCGACTATGGCGATCTGTTGCCAGCTATGGTATACTGCCCTGCGAAAAATAGCCGCAAAGTCTTGAACTGCGCAGATCAGCGCCCCACCTACATGTCAACCGGAAACCAGGCGCCAAGTTCGCCCGATTGATTGCCGGCGTATCGGTCGGCAATTCGCAGTCGACATCTCAACGTGAGGCACATACGCGACATGGGCAGCGACAGACGGCGCTAGCGCATTTCTCGGAGGATCCCGTGCGAGTAAGTTGTTTGCAAGAGAACCTGGCCAAAGGTCTGTCCATTGTCGGGCGAGCCGTTTCTTCGCGCAGCACCCTCCCTGTGCTGGGCAACATTCTCATCGAAGCCAAAGACAACCAGCTTCGCCTGGCAGCAACCAACTTGGAGATCGGCATCAATTGCTGGATCGGGGCCAAGGTAGAAGATGAAGGCGCTATCACGGTACCGGCCCGCTTGCTGGCAGATTTCGTCAACAACCTGCCGCCCGAGCGAATTGATCTGGAGCTGGCCGTCCGCACGCAGACGCTCAACCTGCGCTGCGCCCGCTACACTGCGACCATGAAGGGCATCGATGCCAGTCAATTCCCCTTCGTGGCCCGCGCCCATGGCGACGATGACGGCGATATGGCCGAAACGATCGACGGCGTAACGATTCCGCTGGAAGCAGACCAGTTGCGGAAGATGATCGAGCAGGTCGTCTATGCAGCGTCGACCGATGAGAGCCGCCCCACCCTGACCGGTGTGGAAGTGCGCTTTGATCCCGATGAACTGCGCATGGCGGCAACCGACGGCTACCGCCTCAGCGTGCGCAGCGTCCGCCTGGATGAGGCCGTAGGCCCCAACGAAACGATGACGGTCGTCGTGCCGGCCCGCAGTCTGGGCGAACTGGCGCGCATTACAGCCGACGCCAGCGAGGCCGAACCGGTCAAGGTCATCGTCGCCCAATCCCGCAACCAGATCCTCTTTCAGGTTCCGGGCCGCTCTGACGAATCCAAGGGCAGCTACCAGTGGGTCGAACTGAGTAGTCAGCTGATCGACGGGCGCTTTCCCGATTACACCGGGATTATCCCGAAAGGCCACGATACCCGTACCGTGGTGGAAACAGCGGAGCTGCTCAAGGCCGTACGCGTGGCTTTCCTTTTTGCCCGGGAGAACAACAACATCATCCGGCTGACTGTCGTGCCCGGTAACGGCGACGGCAAGGGCCAGTTGCGTCTCACTGCGACCAGCATGGAAATGGGCGACAGCGTCAACGACATCGACGCCCAGGTCGATGGTGGCGAAATCGAAATCGCCTTCAACGCCAAGTATCTCATCGACGTACTCAGCCAAGTAGAACAGCCCCAGATAGTGCTCGATACGACCCAACCGACCCGACCCGGCGCGCTGCGTCCGCTGGGTGTGGGCGAAGAGGAGTATTTACACGTCATCATGCCCATGCACCCCAACCGGTAAACGCGACCTCGGTCAGACCAACACAGCAATGCACCAGGGGGACGGCGGTCGGCCGTCCCCCTGGTTGATCTCACCAAAAGTGCCCGTTGCATGCCCGGAAGCTCACATGCGCCAATTCGCGGCATGAGGGATAACTATCCGCGCAGGTCTGCTTGATCAGCGTCATGCGCGATCTATTGATGGGTGCAGGTTACTCGTATGGGGGCAGCGCTAGAATCATGCCGATCGTCAACGATTCAGGCGACGCCATGACATCGCGGTTGGCCTGATAAACGTCCTGCATCCGCGTTATGTCACCGTAGACACTGTACGTAATGCTCCACAGGCTGTCGCCTTCCTGCACGGTGTAGGTGGCCGGCGGACGGATATAGAGTTCCGTGGCGTTTACTTCCTCGATGCCTGGCACCGTCTGGGCCACTTCTAGCAACTCTTCCCGCTGGACAAAGGTCCCAACGTAGCCCGCAAGCCCCAGCCGCTCGCCGTTCAAATTGGCGGTCACGCCCAGGTCGGCCAACTCCTCTTTGCCAAGCTCGGTCAAATAGGCCTCGAAGTCGAACCGTGTCGTGCCATTGGGACCGGGATCTTCAGCCGCGGCCAGCTGCTGGGGCTCGGTTGGTTGCTGCACCAGGTCGGGCGAAATCGTCGGTGTGGGCAGTAAGACCGGCTCTCTGGTGGCCTGCGCCGTTGCTGTGGTTGCGCCGCCGGCCGGCCCTTCTTCCTGGGTTGGGTCCACGGCGCCCTCTTGGGGAGCGTCTGCCTGTACGGGGTCGGCGGCGGGAACGACAGTTGCCTCAATCCCGGGTGAAGCAGGCGGGGATTGGGCCACATCCCGGGGCAGCAGTTCGAGCTGGGTCAGCAGCCATGTGAAGGCAATGGCCGCCAGCACGATTGCCAGCGTCACCCACCGGCTCTTGCGACGGGGCAAAGGGTACGGTTCGGCCGGGGGGACGGGCGGCGTCAGCAGCGCGGCCAGCGCCGGATCTTCCATAGCCGGCACACCGCCGCGGTCATCGCTCGCGGGTTGGGAACGAATCAGCCACTCGGCCTCGGCGCGCAAGGAATCGTCTATGGGAATCGCAGCCACGTGCCGGCGCATCTCATCCACTTGACCCAGTCGCCGACAAAGGATCGCGCCGAGCAGATGAAGCTCCGCCGCATCATAGGACTGGAGGCCACGGCGAACCACTGCCAGAGCGGCTTGATTATCGCCCGACGCAGCCAGTTCACCGGCCTGTTGGTAGTAGGCCCGCAGCCCTGGCGTATCTGAGACGAGGGGCGCGGCGCACCCAGGGCACCGCGCCGGGCCGGTGGCAGGGTATGAATCGGGAGGTAAAGGTTCCCCGCAGTTCGGACAGTTCATGTCGGGCAAATCACTGAGGACGGACGGTGGAATATACGCTTGCTGTGTGCATTCAGTTTAGGATCTGTCCGACAATTCCCTTTGGCGAGCACTCGCTGTGGCGAACACTCTGGCTGGAGAAGAGTCGGGACTCACAACCGAAGTCTCGGCTAGACTCCTAGCAGTCTAGCACGAGACCAGCCGCCGGACAAGCAAGATCGCCGCGTATCAGCGCTTCTCATTGTCAACAAAATCGACCGCGGATTTGGCAGATTACGGCGAATCCCGACTGATTTTCTGTATTCCACGTCCTTCTTGAACAAGCAATCCCTACCCCAACACACGATCCAGGAACGCGGCCATGCGCGTGAAGCTGTCGATGCGATTGGCCAGTTTGCTGAGCTTGTGGCCTTCGTCGGCATAGTGAAGGAACTCGACTTCGCCGCCGGTCGCGCGGACGCGCTCGACAACCTGTTCCGATTCAT
>CAYZLP010000533.1:0-4221 GCA_964478635.1 uncultured Caldilineaceae bacterium | reverse complement strand
TAGCCAATGTACGTAATGATCAAGCCCAGGGAGATGGCCGCGCCGCCCATGCTCAAGCCCTGCAGCATCATGATGCCGCCCACGCCTGCCACAATGGCCAGGGCCACGTAGCCCAGCGCCTCCAGCGAGGGGGCCAGGGCCGAAGTATAGGCGACTGCCCGAATGTTGGCTGCCCGGTTGGCGGCATTGCTCTGGCGGAAGCTTTCGATGTTGGCGTCTTCCCGGCTGAAGGCCTGCACCTCGCGCACGCCCGAGATACCCTCCTCCAGTTCGGCATTCACGTTGCCGATTTCCGCCCGGGTGCGGCGGAAGGCTTTGCGCGCCTGGTTGCTGAACCAGACAGTCGTCAACGCCATGAAGGGCAGCACGGCCAGACTGATGAGGCCATAGACCCAGTTGAGGGTCAGCATCTTGTAGGCAATCCAGACCAGCAGTACGACGCCGCTCACCACCTGAACGAGGGCAAAACTCATGGCTTGTTCGATGGTGCTCATATCATTGGTGATGCGGCTCATGAGATCGCCGCTCTCATTGCGGCTGTAGAAGCCCAGCGAGAGGCGATGCAGGTGATCGAAGACTTGCACCCGCAAACGGCGCAGGACATGCTGGCCGATCCAGCTCATTCCGAAGAACATGAGCCCGCCGGTGATGGCGCCGAGAACAAAGAGACCTGCCAGGAGGAGCACGACGCGCGTGAGGCCGGCCAGATAGTCGCCCGTCGTGGCGTCGGGCGGCAGGTCGGCATACCAGCAGTTGCTTTCGCTGGCCGTCGGTTCGCCCAGGTCGATGCCGAGTTGGAGCTGCGCTTCGGCTGTTTGGGCCACGGCGCCCGGCGTGAGGAAACAGTCGACCGACTGGCCGATGAGTTCCGGCGCAATGATCTGGACCCAGGCATTGGTCAGCAGCAGGACCACAATGCCCAGCAGCAGCGGCCAATAGCTCTTGAAGTAGCCGCCGAAACGGGCCAGCGTCGACATGGTGCTGCGCGGCTTGCTGGTCTCTTGATCGAGTAAACCCCGGTGTCCAAACATGGCAAAACTCCTGTTAGTACAGATCGGCGTGAATAACCCGACCTTGCTCAGTACGAGTACCTCGACAGAAATCCAGCGCTGCAGCCTATGGTAGCAACTGTATGAGGCTTTCTGTAGGGATTCACTAGTCCGCCGCAACCGCTACGGGCGCGTCGTCCATCAGTTGGCTTTGGTAGATTTCGGCGTAGTCCGCGCTGCGCTCCATCAGTTCCTGATGGTTGCCCCGGGCCACGATCCGTCCCTGGTCCAGCACCAAGATCTGATCGGCGCTGAGAACTGTGCTGATGCGCTGGGCAATCACGAAGCTGGTCCGCCCTTCCATGAGCTGGTCCAGGGCTCGCTGAATCTCGGCCTCGGTCGCAACATCGACGCTGCTGGTCGAGTCGTCGAGGATGAGCACCCGGGGGTCCATGAGCAGCGCCCGGGCGATGGCAATGCGCTGCTTCTGGCCGCCGCTGAGGGTCGTGCCCCGTTCCCCGACGGCCGTCGCGTAGCCTTCGGGAAAGCCGGTGATGAAGTCGTGGGCGGCCGCAGCTTTGGCGGCTTCCATGACTTCATCGTCGCTGGCATCGGGCCGGCCAAAGGCGATGTTGTCCCGGATGGTGCCGCTAAAGAGATTGGTCTCTTGCAGGACGATGCCGATCTGCCGGCGCAGGGACTCGATGGTGACGTCCCGCACGTCATAGCCGTCGATGCGTACCGCCCCTTCGCTGACGTCGTAGAAGCGGGGAATCAAGTTGATGATCGTGGTCTTGCCGCTGCCCGTGGTGCCCAGCAGGGCCACGGTCTGGCCCGGCTCTGCCGTCAGCGTGATGTGATTCAGGACGGGCGACGTGCTGTCGAAATAGCGGAAGACCACGTCGTCGAAATCCACCCGACCTTGAATGGGCGGCAGTGCCATGGCGTCGGGCTTGTCGACGACTGCGTTTTCGGCGTCCAGAATCTCGAAAATGCGGTTGGCGCTGGCCGCGGCCTGGCTCATTTGGCTGATGATGAAGCCGAGCTGGCCGATGGGAAAGAAGACGTAAATCAGGTAGAGGCTGAATTTCTGCCACTCGCCGATGGTCAAGGCGCCGGCCAGAATCTGGCGCCCGCCGAAGTAGAGAATGGCCACCTGGCCCAGATTGGCGACCAGAAAAATGACCGGAAAGAGAAAGCTGAAGACGCGGGCCACCTTGATCTGCTGCTGCATGAGGGCTTCCGCCGCATCGTCAAAGCGTACATGCTCGGGTCCCTCACGCACGAAGGCCTTGACTACCCGGATCCCGGCTACGTTTTCCTGCAAGACCGTGTTTAGCGTAGAAAGGCGGGCCTGCACCTGGCCGAAGAGTGGCTGCGTCACCATGCCGAAAACCATGAACAGCCCCAACGCGATGGGCAGGATGGGGAGGATGATCAGGGTCAACTGCCAGTTGGTCAGTACCAACATGAGCAGCGCGCCGGTCAAGAGCAGAATCGCCTGCAGCGCCAGGAGCAGCCCCTGTCCCAGGAACATCTGCAGCTTCTCCACATCGTCCGTCGCCCGCACCATGAGCTGGCCCGTGCGGTTGCGGTCGTGATAGCTGAAGGAGAGACGCTGAATCTTGGCGAAGAGCTCGTTGCGCAGATCGTAGGCGACGTTCTGGCTCAAGGTCTGGCCCATGAAGGCCTGGGTAAAGGCGAAGGCCCCGCGCATGACCGCAAAGACGAGAATCAACCCGATGGCCCAGAAGATGGCCCGCAGGGGACCGGCCGCCATCTGCTGGGCCTGCTCGGGCGTCAGACCAAGCTGGTTCAGGAGCGCCTGCTGCTGGTCCATGGGCAGGGCGGCCATTTGCTGTAGGGCCACACCGTTCACGATCGCGTCCAGGATATTCTGGATCATCTGGGGCACCATGAGTTGGGCGCCCAGGCTGAGCAGCAGGGCAACGATCGCAATTGCCGCGGTCTTTTTATAATTGCTCAAGTAGCCCAAGGCGCGTCCCAGCTGTTTGAAGTTGGACCCGCCTTTCGCCTGGCTTGGCGTGTTGTCTGCCACGGCTAACTCCTCGTCCGTAGAAACGTCTGAATCGTGCTCAATCGGGGGCGCTCGAACAGCCGCCGTGGGCATGCAGCGAGCGCAGCAACCTGTTCAGCAGGAGCGTGAGCGTGCCCCGGTCCTCGGCCGATAGATCGCTTGCCAATTGGTTGAGAAAGATCATGTGATTGGGCGTGGAGGTCTCGATGAGCGCGCGTCCGGCTGCGGACAGGCGAATGCGGAATTGGCGCCGATCGTCCGGGTCCAGCTCGCGCTCGATCAGACCCTGATCCTCCAGCGCGCGCAGGTGGGCGCTGATGGTGTTCTTGCTCACGTTCTGGGCGTGGCTCAACTGGGTGGGATTGACCGCGCCGATGCCCTGTTTTTCGGCCAGGAGGAGGCGCAAGAGCAAGCGCCAGCGCGGCCCTGAAAGCTGAGCGTCCCGCATGCGTTCGCTCAGGATGGCATCGTAGGCGTGGCCCGTCATGCGCACCAGGCGCAACAACTCCAGCCCGTCCGTATCGTCAACGCCGGCTTCGGCCAGATAGTGGCGCAGTGCTGCGTGGGCCTCGGCATGGTCCAGAAAATTCGTCATACCTGGAATAATACGCCACCGAACTAAATTTGTGGGTGGGATTGATTACGATCGATAGCCATGACCAATTCAAAGGCGCTGAACTGCTGCACACGGATCGGCGGGCCTCAAGAGCTGTAGGACAACACTGCCTGTACGATTTCCTCACTGTGCTGGTCAATCAGCCGATAGGCATGGCTTGCTTCTTCAAACGGTAGGACGGTGCTGAGTAGCGAGGACAACTGAAGCTCACCGAAAGCGGCCAACACATTCTTCGTACGTCGCGCGATGTCGTGCGTAGCGCTTAGTTCCGGCGCGATTCCCGCAACTTGAGAGCACCGTATCGAGATGCGGTTGTGATGAAACTCATCGCTCAACTGCAGCGCTTGGCCAGTTCCGCCATACCAGGACATGGCCACAACAGATGTGTTGTAAGCCGCTGTACGAATTGCCTCCTGAAGCGCTGCATAGGAACCGCTGACCTCGATTACCACATCCGCACCCCTTCCGCCGGTCATGTTTCGCACCCAAAGTGCGACGTCGCCATCGGCTGGATCCAGCGCCATATCTGCGCCAACCGCCAGGGCCAACTGGCGCCGCGCAGGAAGGTTATCAACGAC
>CAYZLP010000532.1:0-4221 GCA_964478635.1 uncultured Caldilineaceae bacterium | reverse complement strand
ATATCGGTGCGCCCATTTTCAGCCACCTGCACTTGTTGACCATTGCCCGTGTCGTACTGCTGGCAGCCATTGTGCTGCACGTCTGGGCGGCCGTGACGCTCTACAACCAGGCGCGCAAAGCTCGCCCACAGAGCTATGCCGTCAAGCGCACGGTGCAGGCCAATTATGCGGCCAAGACGATTCGCTACGGCGGTATCGTTCTCTTTCTGTTTATTCTCTTTCACCTCGCCCAGTTGACTTGGGGCGTCATCGATCCCAATAGTTTTGTGCGTACGGACCCCTACAGCAACGTCATCCATTCGTTTCAATCGATTCCGGTGACGATCTTCTATCTCATTGCGCTCGCTGCCCTGGGACTGCATCTCTATCACGGGACCTGGAGCATGTTTCAGACGCTGGGCATTTTGAATCGAAAATATGATCCGTACGTGCGCGGCTTTGCACTATTATTGGCCCTTGTGATTCCCATCGGCTTTGCGGCAGTGCCCCTGGCCATCATGTT
Organism: uncultured Caldilineaceae bacterium; assembly: GCA_964478635.1. Taxonomy (GTDB): domain Bacteria; phylum Chloroflexota; class Anaerolineae; order Caldilineales; family Caldilineaceae; genus JAGRCP01. Next base: position 3,719 of record CAYZLP010000532.1, on the reverse strand, counting down.
TGGTTTCGTACAATAGAGCGGAGGATCTTCTAATATGGCAACGCAGGCTACTCCTGACGTCAAGACCATGCCCGCCTTCACCGAGGCAACCCTCGATCCCAAGATTCCGAGCGGTCCCCTGGCCGAGAAGTGGGACAAGGCGAAGTTCGAATACAAGCTGGTCAATCCGGCCAACAAGCGCAAATTCAATGTCATCGTGGTTGGCTCCGGTCTGGCCGGCGCTTCGGCCGCCGCCAGCATGGGTGAACTTGGCTACAACGTGCAGTGCTTCTGCTACCAGGACAGCCCCCGGCGCGCCCACAGCGTGGCGGCGCAGGGAGGCATCAACGCGGCCAAGAACTATCAGAACGACGGCGACAGCATCTGGCGTCTCTTCTATGACACCATCAAGGGCGGCGACTACCGCTCGCGCGAGGCGAATGTCTATCGTCTGGCCGAGGTCAGCAACAACATCATCGATCAATGCGTGGCCCAGGGCGTGCCTTTCGCTCGGGAATACGGCGGAACGCTGGACAATCGCTCCTTTGGCGGCGCCCAGGTTTCACGCACATTTTATGCCCGGGGCCAGACCGGCCAGCAGCTTCTGCTCGGGGCATACCAGGCCTTGGCCCGCCAGATTCACGCCGGCAAGGTGCAAATGTACACCCGCATGGAAATGCTCGACCTGGTCGTCGTGGACGGCCGCGCCCGGGGCATTATCTGCCGCAACATGGTCAACGGCCAGATTCAATCCTTTGCGGCCGACGCCGTTGTCCTGGCCACCGGCGGTTACGGCAACGTCTTTTATCTTTCCACCAATGCCAAGGGCTGCAACGCCACGGCGGTCTGGCGCTGCTACAAGCGGGGCGCCTTCTTCGCCAACCCCTGCTTCACGCAGATTCACCCCACGTGCATCCCGCCGGCAGGCGAGCACCAGTCCAAGCTCACGCTCATGAGCGAGTCCCTGCGCAATGACGGACGCATCTGGGTGCCGCGCAAGCCCGGCGACAACCGCGCCGCCAAGGATATTCCGGAAGCCGAACGCTGGTATTATCTGGAAGAAAAGTATCCGGCCTTCGGGAATCTCGTTCCCCGGGACATCGCCTCCCGCGCGGCCAAGAACGTGGTCGATGCCGGCCACGGCGTAGGCGAGTTGCACAACGGCGTCTACCTGGACTTCGCTGACGCCATCAATCGCTTGGGGCAGAAAGTGATTACCGATCGTTACGGCAATCTCTTTGATATGTACGAGAATATCACCGGCGAAAATCCCTACCAGATGCCCATGCGCATCTATCCGGCCTCCCATTACACCATGGGCGGTCTCTGGGTCGATTACAACCTGGAGAGCACGATCCCCGGTCTGTTCGTCATCGGCGAAGCCAACTACTCGGATCACGGCGCCAACCGCCTAGGGGCGAGCGCGCTCATGCAGGGTCTGGCCGACGGTTACTTCGTTCTGCCTTACACCATCGGCAATTACCTGGGCAGCGTCAAGCTCGATCCGGTAGCGCCGACCAACTCAGCCTTTGTGGAGGTCCGCCAAGAGGTAGATGACCGGGTAAACCGACTTCTGAGCATTGAGGGACGGCGCACGCCGACAGAGTTCCACCGTGAGCTAGGCAAGCTGGTCTGGGACAATTGCGGCATGGCCCGCAATGCGACCGATCTCAAGAAGGCCCTGGACGCCATTCCGGCGCTCCGGCAGGAGTTCTGGGAGGATCTGCGGGTGCCCGGTTCGGCTGACGATTTCAACCAGAACCTGGAACTGGCGGGCCGCGTGGCCGACTTCTTTGAGGTGGCGGAGCTGATGTGCCTCGATGCCCTAGACCGCAACGAGTCGTGCGGCGCCCACTTCCGGGAAGAGTATCAGACGCCTGAAGGCGAAGCGCAGCGCAACGACGAGGAGTACACCTATGTTGCCGCGTGGCAGTACGCCGGCGAGGATCGCGCACCCATTCTGAACAAAGAGAATCTCGAGTTTGAAAACGTCGAACTCACCCAGCGCAGCTACAAATGATTGTCACATTATTTGAACTTCGTACATTCCTCCCGCGCGAAAACCGGCGGGAATGTACGAAGTTCAAGTGACGTCTCTATAAGACCGGTTGGGCCGTGCAGGCCCCAGTGTGGACGGCCTGCCTGCACATCGTTTGACTTGAACCAAGGAGCGAAAATCCCTATGAAGTTGAAGTTACGCATCTGGCGTCAGAACGGTCCCAAGAAGGAAGGCCGGCTGGTCGACTATACAATCAACGACGTAAGCCCCGATTCGTCATTCCTCGAGATGCTGGATCTCCTCAACGAAGATCTCATCAATCAAGGTGAAGAGCCGGTGGCATTTGACCATGATTGCCGGGAGGGGATCTGCGGCATGTGCGGCATGGTGATCAACGGCATTGCCCACGGGCCCAAAAAGGCGATTACGACCTGCCAGCTGCACATGCGCGAGTTCAAGGATGGCGACACGATCGTGATCGAGCCGTGGCGCGCCACGCCCTTTCCCATCATCAAGGATCTGGTCGTGGATCGCACGGCCTTCGACCGCATCATTCAGGCCGGCGGCTACGTTTCCGTCGGCACCGGCGGCGCGGAAGATGCCAACAACGTGCTAATTCCCAAGAGCAGCGCAGACAAGGCCATGGATGCGGCCCAGTGTATCGGCTGTGCAGCGTGCGTGGCGGCCTGTCCCAATTCATCTGCCATGCTCTTTACCGCGGCCAAGGTCTCGCACCTGAATATGCTGCCCCAAGGCAAGACGGAGCGCTACGACCGGGCGGTGCTCATGGTGAACCAGATGGATGAAGAAGGCTTCGGCGGCTGCACCAACATTGGTGAATGCGAAGCGGTCTGTCCCAAAGAGATCAGCCTGGACTTCATCGCCATGATGAACCGGGATCTGATCGGCGGCTATCTTGCCGGCGCGGGGAACCGTTAAACGACGGACAGCATTGCTCTCGATGGCTCTGGTTTAGGGGCCGCTCTGCGCAGGAAATGAAGCCCGACTTCCATCAGGAGGTCGGGCTTCATTCTGTTTTGCACACCATTTCGCACAGAATTCTGAATCTGGCGCGAGACTTCGACGGGTGCATGCTTGTTTCGGAAAGTCTGCTCCATTCTGAGTCAGACCCGACCCGGGCAAGCCCGTTGCCCGGACGATTGCAGCCGTGCTAAAATGGCTGCAGACCGAACCACACCGTCACCCGTTTGCACGCCATGGAACCGTATTGGCAGCTATTCTACCACCTCGTCTGGTCAACCAGGGGACACGCCCCGCGACTGGATGAAGATGTCCGGCCTATACTCTACGGCTACATTCGCGCCCGGGTCCAAGCCTTGGGCGGGAAGGTCTTTGCTCTGGGCGGCATGGCGGACCACGTGCATCTGGTTGCGGCGATTCCGCCGCGGCTTGCCGTTGCCGTCTTCGTGGGACAGGTGAAGAGCAGTTCCTCGGCCCGCTTCAATCGCGCCTTTCCCGACCGGGCGCGCTTTGCCTGGCAGGACGGCTACGGCGCCTTCACCTTTGACCGCAATCGCCTGGCCAACGCCATCGACTATGTGGAGCATCAGGCGGAGCATCACCGAGCGGGGAGCACGATCCCGCTGCTGGAGCGAACCGAGGGCGGCGCGCCCCAGGTCATCCGTGAGCCCGAAACCAATTACTACATCGACAGCGACGCCTGGCGCGCCGAACTGTTGGCCCTGGACACAGAACTTTTCGAGGCGCGAAAATGAATGGG
>CAYZLP010000531.1:0-4235 GCA_964478635.1 uncultured Caldilineaceae bacterium | reverse complement strand
GGTCCGGGATCTGACCGCTGATCGTCGCTACCGGGCGACCAAGATGCCGCAAGTGATGGTGGACATCCTGGCCGCCGGCGGGCTCGTGGCCTATCTGCAAAAACATCGCGATTTCGTGAGTGATTTGACATAATCCGGAGCCTATCCGTGACGATCGAAGCCCTGCCGCTCGCCGGCATTCGCATCATCGAATTCAGCCATGCCGTCATGGGCCCCGCCGCGGGCCTGGTGCTGGCCGATCTCGGCGCGGAGGTCATCCGGGTGGAGCCGGCGCCCCACGGCGATCATACTCGGCGCCTCAAAGGCTTCGGGACCGGCTACTATACCTTTTTCAACCGCAACAAACAGAGTCTGGCCGTCAATCTCAAGACGGAGGCCGGCCGGGAAATCGTGGGCCGGCTGCTGAGGACGGCCGATGCCCTGATCGAGAATTTTGCGCCCGGCACGATGGAACGCCTCGGCCTGGGGTATGAGGATGTCCGGACGCTGAATCCCCGGATCATTTACTGCTCGCTCAAGGGCTTCATGAACGGACCGTACGTCCAGCGCAGCGCCCTCGACGAGGTCGTGCAGATGATGTCGGGCCTGGCCTACATGACCGGTCCGCCCGGTCAGCCGTTGCGTGCCGGGGCCTCCATCGTCGACATCATGGGCGGAACCTTCGGCGCGCTGGCGATTCTGGCCGCCTTGCGCGAGCGGGACCGGACAGGTGAAGGACAGCTGGTGCAGAATGGCCTCTTTGAGACTGCGGCCTTTATTATGGGCCAGCACATGGCCTATGGCGCCATCAGCCAGACCAAGGTCCCGCCCATGCCCGCCCGGGTCAGCGCCTGGTCCATCTACCGCCTCTTCGATACGGCCGACGGCAAGCAGGTCTTCATCGGGATCACCAGCGATAAGCATTGGGAAGCCTTCTGCCGGACCTTCGGCCGCATGGATTTGGGGGCGGACCCGCGCCTGGCGACCAACAACAGCCGCATTGAGGAGCGCGCCTGGCTCCATCCCGAGCTGGAGCGCATTTTTGCCGCTCTGTCCCTGGACGAGATCATCGCCAAGTGTGATGCCGCGGGCATTCCCTTCTCGCCCATCGCCGAGCCGGAGGATCTCTTTGAGGATCCGCACCTCAACGAGGGCGATTCCCTGCTCCTGGCCACGCTGCCCGACGGCCGTCAGGCAAAATTGCCCAAATTGCCCATTGCCATGGACGGCAACCGCTTCGAACTGCGGAATGACATTCCCGAAGTTGGTGAAGACACTTATGCGATTTTGCGTGAGTTGGAATACCAGAATGCGGAGATTTCGGCTCTAGCGGATCAGGAAATCATTGTCGCCATCAAGCCATAACGACAGGGCAGGCGCCTGGGCTGCTGCCCGCCCATTGCCTGCCGAAAGAAGGAGAACGCATGTCTGAAGCATATGACCTCATCGTCAAGAACGTGCGCATGGTGCGCCCGAATGTGGATACGGTTGAGACCGTCGATATCGCCGTCAAGGATGGCAAATTTGCGCGGATCGCTGCGGAGATTCCGGAAGAAGAAGGCGCGCCGATCCACGATGCCGGCGGCAAGCTCGGCTTCCCCGGCGCGCTGGACGCCCATACCCACATCGGCATCTACCAGCCTACGCCCGTGGATGCGCCTACGGAATCGGCCGCGGCCGTCTCCGGCGGCGTTACCACCCTCATGACCTACATCCGCACCGGCAGCCTCTATCTCAACATGGGCGGCTCCTTGCGCGACTTCTACCCCGAACTCATGCGTCAGTCCGAAGGCAGCTACTATACCGATTACACCTACCACGTATCGCCTATTCAGGGCCGGCAGCTTGAAGAGATGGAGTATCTGGCCGTCGATTGCGGCGCACCCAACTTTGGCGAAGTCTTCATGTTCTACGGCCTCCATGGCCTGGACGGCAAGTCGGATCGCCAGTACGAATGGCTCAAGCTCGATCCCGACGATCACTACGACCTGGCCCACTTCGAATTCGTCTGCCGGGAGGCGGCTCGTCTCGAGCAGGCCTTTCCCGACCTGGCGCCCTACATCGCGGTCAGTTTCCACTGCGAGACGCCCGAACTGCTGCGCGCCTACGAGGACAAGATTCGTCGAGAAGGAACCCTCAGCGGGCTGGAGGCCTATAGCGCCGCCCGTCCGCCTCATTCTGAAGCCATGGCCATCGGCATGGTCGGCTCCATGGCCCACGCCGCCGGCTTGAAGCACGTCAACATTCTGCACATCACCTCCCGTGCCGCCCTGGATGCGGCCCTGGCCCAGCGGGCCATTTACCCGGAGATCGATTTCGGTCTGGAAGTGACGGCCGGCCACCTGCTGCTTGACTACGAAAACTGCCCGGCCGGTCCCTATGCCAAGGTCAATCCGCCCCTGCGCTCGCCCGAAGACCGGGAGTATCTCTGGGAGCGGGTCAAGGATGGCACGCTCCAATGGGTGATCACCGACCACGCCAACTGCCCGAAGGAGATGAAGGTCAAGGATCCGACCGATCCCGACGCCATGTGGACGGCCCATGCCGGCTTTGGCGGCACGGAGTATCTGCTGCCCGGCGTCTTCAGCGAAGGCACGCGTCGGGGTCTGTCGCCCAACCGCATCGCCGAGCTGACGGCCTGGATGCCCTCCCGCCGCTTTGGGCTGTTGAACAAGGGCGACATTGCCGAAGGTTTCGACGCCGATCTCGTACTGCTGGATCCCGACGAACGTTGGGTCATCCGGGCCGAGGATTCACCTTCGACCCAGGGGTACACCCCCTTCGAGGGCATCGAGGTCACCGGCCGGGTCAAGACGACCTTCATCCGCGGCCGCAAGGTCTTTGATCAGGGCGAAGTGCTCGGTCAGCCGGATGGACAGTATGTCAGGCGGCCGGGCTAAACCATGTTCCGCATCGCCATTCTTTCACCGCTCAAAGCCACCGAGGACGATCTGGCCCGGCGGCAGCAGCGCTATCAGACGCAGGCCGGGCCTGAGACCGTCGTCACCGTGCACAATCTGGACGGCGGACCGGCTGCGTTGAATACGTCGGGCGATGTCCTGGCCAGCGCTGCCGCGATCTACGCCCAGGGACAAGTCCTTGATCCGGCCGCGGCAGACGCGATTCTGATCGATTGCGTCTTCGACCCGGCCGTTGCCGAGTTGACGGAAGCTACCGGACTGCCCGTCTTCGGTCCGACCCGGGCAACGCTGCCGCTCATGCAGTTGCTGGCGCCCAACTTCAGCGTGATCGCCCGCTCGCCGCGGCAGTGCGAGCTGTTGGAGGGATTGATTCACACCTACGGCTATGGCGACCGGCTTTGCAGCGTGCGTGCGCTTGACATAACTTATCCAGAAGCCAAGCAGCCGGCCATCTTCAACCGCGTGATGGCCGAGCGTCTGCGGACGGCCATTCAGGAGGACGGCGCGCAAGCCATCTTCCTGGGCTCGACCACCATGGCGATCAGCGACGAGATGCGGGCCGCAGCCGGGACCACGCCCCTGTTCATGCCCGGCATGATGGCGCTGGGTCTTATGGAGACGGTATGGCGAGCAGGCTGTATAGATGCGCTTAGAGCCTATCCGAAAATTCGGTTGTGAGTCCCGACTCTTCTCCAGCCAGAGTGTTCGTCACAGAGAATTTTCGGACAGATTCTTAGGGCTTTGAAAACCGATGGAGATCATGACTCAGATTGAACGGGAATCCCCCATTCCTCTTTATTTCCAGCTCAAGCGCCTGCTGGTAGAACGTATTGCCAGCGGCATGTGGCGGCCCGGTGATCTGTTGCCTACCGAAGAGCAGCTGCAGGAGCAGTACGGCCTCAGCCGGACTACCGTCCGGCAGGCCATGAAAGAGATGGAAATGGAAGGGTTGATTACGCGGCAGCGTGGGCGTGGGACCTTTGTCGCCAAGCCAAAATTCAGCCACAGCCCCACGCCCCAGCACAATCTGGCCAGCGTCCTTCTGGAGCAGGGCGCGAGGCCAGGGTGGCAGGTGTTGTCCGCGGGCATGGTGCCGGCCAGCGATGACGTGGCTGCCCGGCTACAGGTGGCGCCGGGCGCCATGGTCTACTGCCTGCGCCGCTTGCGTATGGCGGATGACGAGGCAATCGGCTATCACATCACCCACGTGGCGGCCGCGTTCCAGCCCGCCATCGATGAGCTACAGCTAACCGGCAAGGATTCGCTCCAGTATCTGCGCAGCAACGGTCTGCTCGACGGGAGCCGGGCCGACCGCATTCTGGAAGCCATTCCCGC
>CAYZLP010000530.1:3044-4247 GCA_964478635.1 uncultured Caldilineaceae bacterium | reverse complement strand
TCGGGAAAGCCCGGATAGTTTTCGATTTCATAGGTGATGCTGACCTGACCACCGTAGTCATTGCCCGTGATCAGCAAGGGATTGAGATTGGCCCGGGCCGCATAAAGTGCAGCCGTGAAGCCGGCCGGTCCGCTGCCGATAATCAGCACCTTTTCCGTGATCGGACCTGCGCCGTTGCCTGTAACGAGTTCATCACTCATGGGATTGTTTCCTCCGCTATACTCAGATTAAGCCGGGATGCCACGCACTTGTCCGGCATTCCGAAATCGCCAATTTGTCTGCTTGGCATTATATGCGCCCAGTATCCCACCGTCAACGCACGAGCGCCGTAGGTGACCCTACAAGCGCGCTTCAGGAAACCGTGACGGTCCACTTGTGCAAAGTCGTGATCGCGTAGAATCTTCAGTCTAGGGCGCTAACTTCCAACTGCAAGAAATCGGCCAAAGGCACGAAATCGGCCCCCGTATACATCCCGACCAGCATTTTTTCCGGCTCGGCATCCTCCGACAGAGGCAGGAGATGATAGTCGAGCAAAATCTCTCCCGGCTTCCAGAGGGCGGTCGGGTAATAGTCGCCGCCGGGCGACCGGTCATCCTGGGCAACTTTTTCGCCATCCCCATCAAAGAGTTGTACCGTTGTCGTGTAGTCGGCGTCGAGCGCATCATTCACCTGCCAATAGAGAGTCACTTCCAGTTCTTCGCCCCCGACCTGCCAGTCGTAGCCCACCAGCGTAAGGGGGCCGTATGGCGCATCAATCGGCACTGCAGGCATTCGGTCCTCCGCAGCCAATCCTGCGACACGCACCAGGGGCTCCGTCAGATTTTCCAGTGTGAACTTGGTCTCCAGCCCCGGCATGGCCTTGATCAAGACCACGGGCTGTTCATCGCCATCACGCAGGGCCGTTTCGACGGTCGCCCCGATGTCGGTGAAGCGTGGCTCGGGCGCGATGAGTGGAAAGAGGCCGGTCATGCCGGTCGCCCGGTTCTCTACGCTTTGCAGGTAGAAGAGCGGTACGATCTCATTGCGGTCGTTGCTGACCAGAATCGCGTCTGCCGGCGGCCCGGCGGCCAGAACCTCCTCCCAGCGCAGACGCGCGGCCCGATTGTTCGATTGATCGATCACCTCATTATAGGCGGTCCACTGGTTCAGCGGCAGCCAAAAAAGCAGAACCAGGGCAACGGCCCCCAGCGCCCACCGCCCCAT
>CAYZLP010000530.1:0-2944 GCA_964478635.1 uncultured Caldilineaceae bacterium | reverse complement strand
GCGTAAAAGAGATTAAAGAGTTGTTGGAGGATGAAGTAGGGCGCCGTCAGGGCCAGGATCGGCCAATTGCGCCGCCATACCAGCACGAGCAGCCCGAGGACGATCAGCACCAGGCCGGCCCAGTTGAAGTGAACCATCCAGAGGGTTGCGGCCTGCCCTACCTGGTCCCATGCGCCGGCCAGGTCATGGAAGCCGACCGAGATCGCGCGACCGGTCACATAATCGAGAAAGGCCCGGCGACTGCCATCATAAAGCGTGAGCGTCCCGTCTCCCAGTCTTTGGTGATACCACGGCGATGCGGCAGGTCCGCTGCGCAGGGGCACATAGAGATATAGCAGCAAGGGTGTGCCAAAGGCAGCCAAGCCGGCCAGCCAGTTGCGCCAGCTGCGCCACCAGCGCCGGTCAACCAACGTCAGGTAGAGCAGCAACCCCGGCACAAGCAGGAGGGTCATGCCGTGATGGGTCAGGCTCAAACCGACGAGCAAGGCAAGCAGGGCGAGGGAACGCGGATGAATGGCCGGCGCTGCGTCCGCCGGACCGGTCTCGCGCTCCCACAAGGCAAGCCCCTGGGCAACCCCAAAGATGCTAATGACAAAAAGCGCATGGAGCGCGTAAACCTCGGCCAGCAGCGCCTGGCTCCAGAAGGTTGGATTCACGCCGAGGAAAAATGCCGCCCAAACCGCAGCCAGCCGCCCGAGCACGGGAACTTCCCAGAGCCAACGGCGCATGAGCAAGTAAAAGAGGCTGACGGCCAAGGCCGCGGTAACACCGCTGAGGATGTTGAGGGCGAGGGCCGGTGAAATGCCAAAGATCCCGAGCACGCGTTGCCAGAACCCGCCAAGCAGCAGATAGAGCGGGTAACCGGTAGGATGCGCCAATCCCCAACGCCAGGCCGCAAAGTGAAATTCACCCGGATCGCCGCCCAGCACGTCGGGCGCAACCCCACGCAAATAGACGGCAAGGGCCAGGGCAAAGGCGATGATGGCAATCTGTCTGTCGGCGCGTTCAAGCGCGCGCAATTTGACCGTAGAATTCATCTAGTAAATAATGTCGCAGTCGGTAATCATTGAAGTCGTGCAGTCGACGCAGACTTCCACAGGCTCAGCCGGCGTTGGCTGCGCAACTTCAACCACGATTTGGTATTCTCAAACTTCGTGCTCGTTGTGTCCAACAAACACACGAATGCAGACATGGCCGCTACATCAGCCCAACCGCCCTGGCACAGTCAAGCCCTCATGATTGTTCCCACCTATAACGAACGGGAGAACCTGGCCCGACTGGTGGAACGTTTGCGCGCCCTGCCTGGTGACGTCAATGTCCTCGTGGTTGACGACAACTCTCCCGATGGAACCGGCGCCATCGCCGACGGCCTGGCAGAAGATGATGCCGGCGTGCATGTGCTCCATCGCAGCGGCAAGCTGGGCCTGGGCACGGCCTACAAAGCCGGTTTCGCCTATGGCCTGGATCGGGGCTACCGCTATCTCTGCACCATGGACGCCGACTTCAGCCACAGCCCCGAAAGCCTACCCGATCTGCTCGTCAAGGCCAGCGACGGCTACGATCTCGTCGTCGGCAGTCGCTACGTGCCGGGCGGCAATATCGTGGGTTCGACCCGTCCCCGCAAGCTGATCAGCTACGGGGCCAACTGGCTGGCCCACACCATCCTGGGCGTGACCATCCGCGACTGCACGGCCGGCTTTCGCTGCTATCGGCGCACGGTTCTCGAAACCATCGACCTGGACCGGATCTTCAGCAGCGGCTACAGCTTCCTCATCGAAATGGCCTACTACGTGCAGCGGGCCGGCTTTCGCTGCGCCGAGGTGCCCATCACCTTCGTCAACCGCACAGAGGGCGCCAGCAAGATCAGCAAGTTCGAAATTTACCGTGCCTTCTACACCCTCCTCCGGCTGCGCACCAGCGCCCTGCCCTGGGAGCAGGTGACCGACTTCGTGCGCGAACGCCGCGATGTGGGACCGTAGGGTTGTGGGGTTGTAAGGAGGCAGGCGCCAAAGTTCCGGAAACCTATTCCCCCACAACCTCTACCCAATCCACCGCCGCAGCCAGTTCGCGCCGGTCGCGGTTCAGGCTGACCGAGAGGAAAGCATCATTTGGATCGAGCTGGATCGCGGCCGTACCGGGCGCAGCATCCTTGACGCCCACGATAGCGAAATGGTTGCCGCGCAGGGTATCAAGATCCAGATCGGCGCCGAGCGTGCTCAGGGCCGTCACGGCCTCATCGGTCAGAAATGCAGTGGCATCGCCCCGGGTCGCAACCAGGACCGGCAAGCCGGGCTCGATCCCGGCCACAAATTCGGCCAGGGCCTGACTTTCGAATTCGTTGGACGTCGTGTCAAATCCGGCCATCTCCACCACCGCGCCGCTCCTAGGATCGAGCACGGTCACGTTGACGCCTGCGCGGCCGGCCGAGGCGTCCGTCTGTTCGCCCTCCGCATCGAAAAGAGCAATGAAGGCGCCGTCATTGAAGGCCTTCAAATCCGCATCGACAGGCAGCGTCACGCCGGTCGTGCCGATTTGGCGATCGCCGGATAGCACCGTCCGTGGCGAGGCTGTTGCACCCCAGCGGAAAGCCAGGCGGTTGAGGCCATCCTCCAGCAGCGCGCCTGGAACGGACCATTCCACAACTTGCCACTCACTGCTCAATGCATGCGTGGCCAGCGTCTCTCCATTCACCGCCAACGCGACCGTCTGCGTCGGGCTGCCCGGGTATGCGAAGGGATGGATCTGTGCGCGAACTTGATAGGCTTGCGACGGATCCACGGCGCGCAAGGGCACGAAAAGGCGGCTTTCCCGCTCGGTGGCCCACACGGCCGTCGCGGCGTAGGGCTCGTCCACCTCGGCCGCGTCCCAACCCTCGCCCCGGTAGGCATAGGTGCCGGGCGTGCCCAGATCCAGTTGAAACCGATCGGCCCCATCCGGTTGGATG
>CAYZLP010000529.1:0-4247 GCA_964478635.1 uncultured Caldilineaceae bacterium | reverse complement strand
GTCAGCCAGGTGGGCGCAACCCGGGTCACGCCCGACGGCGCGCGCGCGGCGAACCCGGCCTTCGACGTCACGCCCGCCGAGTACGTCACGGCCATCATCACGGAAATGGGCATCGCCTACCCGCCCTACACCGAAAGCCTGGCCCGGATGGTCGCCCTCGCCGACGAGCGCCGCCGCACATTAACGTGAACCTGATACCGACCAAGAATAGAACGCGGATTCGGCGGATTTGGCGGATCAAACGGATCGCTTCAAGGGAAAATCCGCGACAATCCGCCGAATCCGCTAAATCCGCGTTCTATAGTGAGGAGTTTCTATGACCGACAATCGCAAGCGGTCGTTTGGCTTTGAGACCAAGATGCTCCATGCCGGCCACATTCCCGACGCCGTGACCGGCGCCCGGGCGGTGCCCATCTACCAGACGACCTCCTATGTTTTTGAAGACACGGACTACGCCGCCCAGCTGTTTGAGCTGAAGCAGTACGGCAACATCTACACCCGCATCAACAACCCGACCACTGCGGTCTTCGAGGAACGCATGGCGGCCCTGGAGAACGGTACGGGCGCGCTGGCCACGGCCAGCGGCATGGCGGCTCAGTTCACGACCATGATGACGCTCCTGGAGCCGGGCGACGAGGTAGTGGCGTCGGCCCATCTCTACGGCGGCACCGTGACTCAATTCACCCATACCTTTAAGAAGCTCAACCTCAAGGTTCACTTCGTGGACCCGGGCGACATCGAGAATTGGGCCGCCGCGATTACGCCCAGGACCCGGGCTCTCTATGGCGAGACCATCGGCAATCCCAAGGGCAGCGTCCTCGATTTGGCACAGGTAGCCGACCTTGCCCATGCCCACAACGTGCCCCTCATCGTCGACAATACCTTTGCGACGCCCTACCTCTGCCGGCCCCTGGACTTTGGCGCCGACATCGTTGTCCATTCCGCGACCAAGTTCATCGGCGGTCACGGCAATTCCATCGGCGGCGTTATCGTCGACGCGGGTCGCTTCGATTTCAGCAGCTTTGGCACGATTGCCGACCCGTCGCCCGCCTATCACGACCTGCGCTTTTATGAGACCTTCGGCCACTACGGCTTTCTCATGAAGGCGCGCACTGAAACCATGCGCGACACCGGGGCCAGCATCTCGCCCTTCAACGCCTTCCTACTGCTCCAGGGGCTGGAGACCCTCTCCGTGCGCATGGACCGCCACGTGGAAAACGCGCGCCAGGTGGCCCACTTCCTGCACGATCATCCCCGGGTGGCCTGGGTGGCCTATGCCGGCTTGCCCGACAATCCCTTTCACGCGTTGGCCCAAAAATATCTGCCCAAAGGACCGGGCGCGATCTTCACGTTCGGTATCAAGGCGGACAATGCGCGGCTCGCCGGCCAGCAGTTCATCGAGTCGCTCCAACTCTTCTCGCATCTGGCCAATGTGGGCGACGCCCGCAGCCTGGTCATTCACCCGGCATCGACGACCCACCAGCAGCTTTCGGAAAGCGAGTTGGAGCAGGCCGGCGTGGGTGCCGGGATGGTGCGCTTATCAATCGGAATGGAAACCACAGAGGATCTGCTATGGGATCTGGATCAAGCCTTGCAGGCGATATCAGCCTGAATTCGGCCCTGCCGCCGGAACTGCGGCCCGTTTACCAGAATCCGGCCGTCATCCGGGACATTTTGACGAATACCAAAACCATCGCCATGGTCGGCCTCTCGCCCAACAGCCAGCGACCCAGCTATTTCGTGGCTTCCTACCTGAACTATGAAGGCTACCGGGTCATTCCGGTCAACCCTCGGGCCACCGAGATTTTGGGCGAACGGGCCTATCCCGACCTGATGTCCATCAAGGAGCCGGTTGACCTGGTCAATGTCTTCCGCAGGCCCGAGGATTGCCCCGAGATCGCGCGCCAGGCCGTGGAAATCGGCGCCAAAGCTCTCTGGCTGCAGCTGCGCGTCATCAGCCTGGAGGCCGCGGCCATCGCCGAGGAAGGGGGACTGCAGGTGGTCATGGACCGCTGCGTGAAGATCGAGCACGGCCGCTACAATGGCAGTCTCCACTGGGTCGGCATGAACACGGAGATCATCACCGCGCGCAAGGCCCGGCGCTGGTTTTGAAGTCACGCATCGCAGCCTGAGCCGCTCAATCCGTAGCCTGAGCCTGTCGAAGGCGGGTCCTCGATCCGCCTTCGACAGGCTCAGGCTGCGTGTTACCCGGGCTGCGCGATGAGGAGTCCCTGTTTGCGTGCCGTTGGGCCTAGCCCGCCACAAGGGCCAGGGCGCGGATGGGGCTGCCGGAACCGTTGACGATCTTCAGCGGCGCGGCGATGACGATGGCGCCGGTGGACGGCAGTTGGTCCAAATTGGCGAGACTGGCCAGCCCCAGCTTGCCGCTGCCGTGCATGATGTTGTGGGCCGGAAAGGGGGGCTCAAAGCCGCCGGCTTGACCTGCATCGGTACCCACCGTCTCCACGCCGAAGCCCAGCACGTCCCGCTCCGCCGCCAGCAGACGGACGCAATCGGGATCGGGACCCGGCGAGTGCGCGCCCGCTTCGTCCGCGTTCAGAAATGCCGCGCGGCCGGAGCGTTTCGACCAGTCGGTCCGCATGAGCACCCACGAGCCGGGTTGAATCGCGCCGTGCTCCGCCTCCCAGGCCAGCACCCGATCCCGTGTCAGCAGAAAATCCGGATTAGCGGCCGCTTCAGCGCTTACGTCGATGACGCAGGCCGGACCCACAAACATGGCCGGCGGCAGGGTATCGGTCGTGTTGTCGGCAAGCTCTGCGCCCGTCACCCAGTGAACCGGCGCATCGAAGTGGGTGCCCGTGTGCTCGCCCAAGGTCAGTGTATTCCAGTACCAGGCCGGCCCCGCATCGTCATAGCGGGAGATCTGCTCCAGGCTGAGGCCGGGCGATTGGGCAAAGATGGGCGGCAGCTCGATGACGGGCGTTTCGCTCGACAGAGGCTGGGTCAGGTCGACGACCCGGATGCGCCCGGCGCGCAACTCGGCAGCCAATTGCACCAGCACGGCAGCCGGATTCGTGGGTGAAGTCATTTTGAGTCTCCTTTGGCGAAATGGGTAGATCGGTTGTGTGGAGCGGCCGGTCATTGACGCTCGGCCGTGGCGGCTTTGCGCGCGCGAATATAGCGCTCGAACTGAAAGGTGTTCTCGGGCAGCTTCAAATCCATGCCGTAATGATCCGGACCAACGGCCTCCACCGTGGCCACAATGACGCTGAACTCCTCCCGTTCGAAGGCGTCGCCCGCCGCTTCCAAAAACTCGTACATGGTGCTGACCGCGGCGACATTGGGGCAACCTGCGCCCCGGGCGATGGCGGCGATGTCGGTAAGTTCGCCGGCCGTGTGGGAAGGAAAGCCGCCGGTGGAGAGCAGGCTGCCGTTGTCGAAGATGATATGAACCAGGTTCGGAGGCCGATAGCGGGCCAGCGTAGCCAGCGTGCCCAGGTTCATGAGCACAGAGCCGTCTCCGTCCAGCACCACGACCTTCTCCTCGGGCGCGTTCATGGCCAGACCCAGGCCGATGGACGAAGCCAGCCCCATGGCATGCTCCAAATAGAAGAAGTTCTCCCGATGGCCCAGATCGTAGAGTTCCTGCGCACAGGCGCCCATGATGGTGACCACCAGCTTGTCCTGAAGTTCTTCGTACATGGCCTGGATACAGTCGGCGCGTTTCATCTCAATCCTCCATCAGGTCGCGGGTCAGCAGCAGGGCGACGGGCGAAAGGGAACTCAGCGAGAGCGTATGGGCTTCGCGGATTTGCCTGCCCACTTTGTCCGGATCCCGGGCGTAGTCGAAGGGAAGGTTGAGGGCGCGCAGGACGCCTTCCGTGACCATGCCGCCCTGGGTGTGCCAGGGGTAGGGTTCGCCCATATGGCCCCGGTGGGCGATGAGCATGCAGAGCGGTACGCGATAGAGCATGGCCAGGGAGACGATGCCGTTGATCGCGGCCAGGAAGCCGTGGTTCTGCATGAGCAGCAGGTTGGGCGTACCTGCGAAAGTGGCGCCGGCGGCAATGCCGATGGCCTCTTCTTCGCGCGCGACTTCCACCAACGTCATTTCTGGGTCCCGCTCCGCCAGCTGCAGCAGATAGACCAGCCACGTTTCGGGCAGGGCGGCGATATAGCGGATGCCGGCGTCCTTGATGCCCTGGTAGACCGCCTTCGAATTGTCCAATGAGACAGTCATGGTACTGACTCCGTCTGTCGGGCTGTTGAGCGTGGGTGTGAAGAAA
>CAYZLP010000528.1:1619-4247 GCA_964478635.1 uncultured Caldilineaceae bacterium | reverse complement strand
CCCTAGAAAATCGGCGGCATGGTCAGGGCCGGGTGTTCCTTTTCCTCCAGGAAGGCGAGCAGTTCCTCGACCGAGGTGGCGATGCGCTCGTCGGCAATCTTTTCGATCAGATCGGGATCGCCTTCCCGCTGTGCGACCTCCTGCAACTCGCCGGCCATGCTCTCCTTGAGGAAGCTGGACATCCACACGACCCGCTTGAAGCCGCCGTCCGCGGAGATGAACTTGGGGCTCAGCATGTAGAACTTGCCCACACCCATGATGCCCGGCGTCTGCAAACCGCCGCCGGCCAGGCCGGCCAGGGTCGAGAAGGTCATGCCCGCGGGCGTCATGCTCGGATCTTCCCGGCTGACGACCATGATGCCGTTGGCCTCCGGAATGACCATGGCGATGCATTCGAAGCAGCCGCATGCGGTCATGGGATTCTCCATGATCGAGTAAATGGCCACTTCCTGGACTTGCTGATGGGACGCCTGCTGCAAGAACTCATTGGTGCCCATCCAGTAGCCCTTGAAGTCGTCCAGCAGTCGCCCCTTGGAGATGGGCTGATTGGGACCGGTCGGGTTGATCTGGTGGGAGGCCTTGCAGTCGAGCCAGTTGTAAGCGCCGCAGAGCCCGAGGCGCTGGGGCGTGACCAGGCAGACGTGATTCGGCGCAAAGGACTGGCAGAGCGTGCAGCTGTAGAACTCGTCCACGGCGTCGTCGGTCAGATCGGCCAGACGCAGGTTACGCTCCTCATAGGCGGCCCGGGCCAGGCTGAGCCATTTCTCCAGCTTGGCCTTGTCGGTGTAGAGCTTGACCTGGACCTTGTCGACGATCGCGCCGAAGTCGGCATGGAGCCGGGCGTGAAGAATCTTGCCCATGTGCTCCAGGGTGAAACCCTTCTGCACCGCGGCCTTGCTGATGCGAATCCAGGCGATGTCCCGCTGACCGATGTGCTGGAGGCCGCTGGCCGCGTTGACGAAGTAGTGAATCTGGCGCTCGAGCACCGGCTCGAAGTCCTTCTGCATCTTGCGGCCGGCTACCTCCACGACGATACCCAGGTCCATGAAGCCGCCTTCGGGAATCTCGTCGAAGCTGGGGCCGATAATCTGGACCTTGCCGTCGTCCACCTCGTTCAGCTCGACCATGCGCAGATATTCGAAGGCCCGGGAGTATTTGCCGCCGAATTCGACGTACATGTCGGCTTTGCGCACCCGCTCGCCCTCGAAGGCCGAGCCATAGGGCACCGGTACCGGCACCTCCGCGATGCGTACCTTGACGCCCCGGACTTCGATGGCCTTCTGCACCAGCTTCTCGGCCCGTTCCAGATCGTCGACGCCCTCGATTTCGTTGAAGGGCATGGAGACCACGTGTTCGTAAGTCGTCACGCCCGTGGGCAGAATCTCGGGAATGACGGTGTCGGCGATGACCGGGAAGCCGAAGTTGATCGCGCCGGCGGCCGTGGCGTACTTGAGTTCATCGACCTCACCCAGGGCCAGCACGAAGGCGAAAACCCGGTTCTTGTTGTAGAGGAGGATGTCCCGGGCCTGACCGCCCTTCATGCCGCCGAAGGTGAGCGCACTGCGGGCCGCCACGCCCAGGGCATAGATGGCGCTGATCGTATCGGTGCCGAAGGGAACGATATAGGTGTCGTACCCCATCTCGACGCCTTCTTCCTGCAGTTGGTGGATGATGCTGCGGCCGTTGACGTTGCCGCTCAGGAAAATGAGGATGTTGCGTCGCTGGAGTTCCCGGACCAGCTTGACGGCCACTTCATTGGACTTGGCGCAGCCCACGATGGCGGCAAAGCCAGGCATGCGGCCGTCCACCAACTGAATGCCCCAGGAGCGCAGCTGCACGTCGTCGATGGGACCGTTGAGGTGACCGTCGTCCCCGTTGGCGCTGACGTCGGGGCTGGTGAAGCTGGTTCCGGCCAGGTTCATGCCGCTGAAGGGCTGGGGTTCCAGGCCATACCCGAAGCGAATGGCCTCAATGGCCTCTTCGGCGAAGAGGGTGGCCATGCCCGCGTCCAGCGTCTCGCCCAGATAGGGCGTCCACCGCCGGTCGGCGGGAATGGGATGAAGCAGACTGCGAGCCTCCTCCAGCACGGGCTGGAGATCGGCCAGCGTGTCGACTTCCCGGCCGGTCATGCTCAGGATGACGGGTAGATGATAGGCGGTATTGGGAAACGCAGCCGGTGCGTCCGGTCCCTTTTCGGCCAGGGCCTGCTGCAGCAGTTCCTCGGCCTCTTGCACGATGTTGTGGGCGCCGCGAATGGCGCGTGTGGCAATATAGCGACTCATCTCAACCTCCTGCTGCGCCGTACAGGGCTGCAGGCGCTTCTTCGACCGGCAGCGTCGTCAACTCTTCCATGCGGCGGTCGCCGCTGCGCCCCCACTGCGTCGCGTCATAGGCCGGCAGCTTCAGCGCCGCGCGTTTCTTGTCGATATGGGCCAGGGAGCGCTCGACGATCTCGTAGGGATCGGCCACAAACTCGATCTTGCCACCGATCTTCTCCTCCCAGACGTCGCTCAGGATCTCCGTCACCGCTTCGCTGCCGTCCACCGGGTTGTGGATGCCCATGATGACATAGGCGCCGGAAGCCGCGGCATAGGTGGCGATGGCCATGGCCTTCTCGCTCATCCACTC
>CAYZLP010000528.1:0-1519 GCA_964478635.1 uncultured Caldilineaceae bacterium | reverse complement strand
CTGACCACGATGTTGTGCATGGCGTCCTGCTGGACCCGGGGATTGTTGCAGCCGACGTTGGCCACCACGCCCCGGATGCGGCCGGACATGATGGCGTCGTTCAGCGGCCGCAGGGAAGCCCGATAGGAACCGCCGAGCATGTAGTTGATGTATTCGTGGGAGAAGCCCGGCACCACATCGGATGATTCGTCGGGAATCTCCACCTCGGGCCGGTTTTCATAGTTGTCGATGGCCCGACGCACGATCTGCTTGGCGATCTCCATGGCGTTGTCTTCGCCGAAGGGGATGTGGGTTGCGCCCTGAATCTTGACCTTGGGCGACGTGGTGATCACCTCCGTATGGAAGTTGGACGCCACGTTGGGCAGCGCCTGCATGATGCACTGGACGTCGACCACCATGGCCTCCACCGCGCCGGTGAGAATCGCCAACTCCTGATGGAGGAAGTTGCCGGCCGAGGGAATGCCCTGGCGCATGAGCGTCTCGTTGGAGGTGCAGCAGATGCCGGCCATGTTGATGCCCTTGGCGCCCTTGGTCCGGGCATAGGCCAGCAGTTCCGGATCGTTGACGGCCACGACCAGCATCTCGGAAAGGGTGGGCTCGTGGCCATGGACCACGATGTTGACTTCGTCATCCTTGAGCACGCCCAAATTCACCTGGGAGACCAGGGGGCTCGGCGTGCCGAAGAGAATGTCCGAAATGTCGGTGGCCAGCATGGAGCCGCCCCAGCCGTCGGCCAGAGCGCAACGCATGGCCTGATCCAGGATGTGCTCGGCGTCCTGATCGTCGCCCATGTGGGTGCGATGGAGCACTTCGACCACTTCCCGATCGATGCCCCGGGGCGCGAGTTCCAGCTCCTTCCACAGCTCATAGCGCTTCTTCGGCGCCCGCTTGAGATAGGTCAACTCACCCTTCTGCTGGCCGAACTCGGCAATGGCCTTGTCGGCGACGTCGTTGGCGATGTCGTTGACCGGCCGGCCTTCCGTGGGAATATTCAAATATCCGGCCACGGTCTTGAGCTTGAAGGGATCCCGGACCTGAAACCCCTTGGCCTCGCCTTGGGCCACGGCCTTGAGCGTAAAGGCCAGGTCGCGGCCGTGATCCGAATGGGCGGCGCTGCCGGCGGCCACGTGACGGGCGAAGATGCGCGCGCCGATGGTCTCCAACGTCGCGCCGCAGACGCCCACCTGGCCGTCCTTGGTGATGCGGCACGGCCCCATGAGGCACATGGAGCAGCACATGCCCCGGCTGCCGATGGGACAGGGGGCCATCTTGTCGGCCCGGGTGAACGCGGTGTCGATGCCAAGCGCCTCTGCCCGCTGCAACATGATGACGGCAGCCGGATCGGCGCTGGACTGTTCCGGAGTGCGAAGGTCTTTTTTTGCCATGATCCCTCCTCGTGGGGTTGGCTCACTGCCCTACGCGCCGTTGGCGTAGGTCTTGGTCATGCGCAAGTCCATACGGGCCCAGCCGGGATCCTTGCGGTGGGCCGGCTCGCTCTGTTCGCCGTTGCGGGCGGGAT
>CAYZLP010000527.1:0-4259 GCA_964478635.1 uncultured Caldilineaceae bacterium | reverse complement strand
AGGGGACGACGGAGAGGCCGTCGCTGTTGCGCGTGATGTCGACGTAGAGCTTGGCGGCATCTTTGGCTGCGTCCATCTTTTCGTCGCTGGCCATGGAGCCCGATCGGTCGATCACCAGCACGTGGTCCAGGTTGTTGCCGCTGTATTCCACGCTGGCCGTGTTCGTGTCGGTGGCGATGGTCGTGGCGGTGCCTGAGGCTTCCAACCGCACTTCCAGGTCGTAGATGCCGTCACTCACTTGGTTGGGCGCCTGAACCACCAGCCAGTACTGCTGCTGGATGAAAGCCCCTGTGGTGATGAGCGCCGGCTGGCCGTTGACAAAGACCTTGAAGTCGTTAACGGTCAGACCGGAAACCACCGGACCCTTGGGCGTGCCGTCGGTCACCAAGACCTGGGCCAGGAATTTGCCCGGCCCATTGAAGGGCCCCACAAAGGAGACCGCGCCGCTATTGGGCATCTGAATATTCAGCGTCGGGTTGACGCATTGGAGCGTCACGTCGACCTGCGCGTCGGCATTGGTGCTGCCGGCGATGCCGACCAGGCGGGTCAGCCCGTTGTTGAAGAAGCTCAGTGAGAAGTCGCCGGCTGTGGAACTCTGGAAGTGTTCCACGTTGCCTGCCTTCTCGGCGATGATGTGATAGAAGGCCGGTCCGCTGTCGGTGTGGAAGGTGCCGTTGAGCACGGGGCACGTGCCGCCGGGCGTGGCGGAGAAGTAGCGTGCGCCGTAGCGGCTGACGCTCTGATTGGTCCACGTGGCCGGGCTGCCGGTGCTGATGGCGCCGCCGTTCGTGGGGAAGAGGGGCCCATACTGATCGGGATTGCCCACCTGGTCCTCATCGACGTAGTTGTACTCGCTGCTGGGCTGGTTGCCCAGATCCTTGAGCCAGTTGGCGGCGATGAATTTGCGGAAAGCGGCGTCAAAATTGGCGCCAGCCCCCAGATTGGTCAGCGCCTGATTGAGGGCGGCAATGTCGTCCAGGGTTTCGGCCGCTTCCCAGAGGCGCAAGAGGGCGTCCACACCCAACTCCGGCTCGTCCGGATCGCTGCCGAACTGCTCGGAGAAGTATTTCCACCAGAGGGCCGAGTTGTAGCGCTGGGGAATCGAGGTGATGTCCACGTTGGTGTTCATCAGGTAGTTGTCAGCCTGACTGTTGAAAGACGAACTCGCACTCATGGCCTGGGGCCAGTTGTCGATTTCGGCAAAGGCAAGATCCTCGATGGCCCGGGCCGTGCCTTCCTTGAACCACTTCACTTCCGTACCGTGGTAGGCATATTGGACCCGGTGGAAGAGTTCATGGCCCACGACCTTCTGCATGAGGCGCGCCAGATCGAAGCATTCATCATAGACGTAGAAATCGTTGCTCGATGGTGACGTGCCGCCATTGCAGCTGGTATCGTTTTGGATCTCGATGACCAGTTTGCTGGTGAAGGCCGGCGTGCGGAAGCCGAAGTCGGTCACGTAGCGATCCCAGTAGAGCTGGGTGAAGTCGGCCACGTCGTCGGCCTGGCCATCGGTTACATTCCCGTCATCATAGTAGACGCAGAAATTGGTCCGCTCGATGACGTCGGGCAGTCCCGAGGGGCTGGCCGGGCAAGCATTGGGCGCATTGGGCACGGCCTGAACCGTCATGGCGCCGGTCGATGCAAGAAGGATGCCGGGGACTGCATTCGCCAAGGCGGGCGGGCGGGCGGCGTCCTCATCGGGAAGGGCGGCGAAGGTTGCCGTGGGGAAAAGGGCCCCGAAGAGGGTCAGTGCGAGTGCGACCCGCCAAAGGGCAATCAAGCGGTGGAGACGGCGCTGGTGCAAAGCATGTTTGGACATGGTGGGTTCTCCTTACCTGCGGATGACACAGAGTATTTTGCGGCAGGAACGACCGTGGTTCGCAGAGGTCGTACCTTGTCGGCTACCAACAACAGCGTCCAGAGGATGGCGCCGCTATCAGCATACACCCCATTCCCATTCATTGCCGTGCAATAATGCACGCCGCCACTGTGATCTAGCGCACAGGCAGGGCGGACTTCAGGGCCGATTCGGAGAGGGTTGTTGTGGGAACCCAGGGATTTAAATGAAATTGGACCGTCCCCAGTAGCCGCGTCCCCGGCACGGCCCACGAAATTTCTCGTTGACGGCAGTGAGCCTGGGCCGTGCCGGGGACGTTTGCGGCGAATCCAGCCTATTTGAAATATTATCACGAATTTCTAACGATTTGTCGGCGTAACTCTTATACAAATGCGGTATGATGGAGCCCAAATGCCGCGTTTTTTGGCGCGAAAATTGAATTGAAAGCAGAGGAGCAACAGCCTATATGCGTTACGATAAATTTACCCAAAAAGCCCGTGAAGCCTTGCTCGAGGCCCAGTCGCTGGCCGAAGAGTACGGCCATTCCGCGCTGGAGCCCGAACATCTGCTGGCGGCGCTTCTAAGCCAGGAGGGGGGCGTGGTGCCGTCGGTGCTCAACCGCATCGGCGCGGATCCGGCCCTGCTGACCCAGAGCTTGCTCCAGGCCCTGGCCGCCATGCCCAGCCAGCAGGGCGGCGCCGTCCAGGTGAGCATGGGGCGGGCCGCGTCCGCCATCTTGCAGGAAGCCGCCAAGATTGCCGAAAACATGAAGGATGAATACCTGTCCACCGAGCACATGCTCATGGCCATGGCCTCGTTGCCCGGTTCGGTGAAGGAGCTGCTGGCCCGTCACGGTGTGGACTACAACGCCATCATGCAGGCCCTGGCCGGCGTGCGCGGGAGCCAACGCATTACCTCGGACAATCCCGAAGCCCAGTATGAAGCCCTGACCAAGTACGGCCGCGACCTCACGGAAGAGGCGCGCAAGGGCAAGCTCGATCCCGTCATCGGCCGCGACGAGGAGATCCGGCGCGTCATCCAGATTTTGAGCCGCCGCACCAAGAACAACCCGGTGCTCATCGGCGAGCCCGGCGTCGGCAAGACCGCCATCGTCGAGGGGCTGGCCCAGCGCATCGTCAACGGCGATGTGCCCACCGGCCTCAAGGACAAGCGCCTGGTCGCGCTCGACCTGGGCGCGCTGGTCGCAGGCGCCAAGTACCGGGGCGAGTTTGAAGAGCGTCTGAAGGCGGTTTTGAATGAGATCAAGGCGGCTGAAGGGCAGATCATCCTCTTCATTGATGAGATGCATACGCTGGTCGGCGCGGGCGCGGCCGAAGGCAGTATGGATGCTTCCAACATGCTCAAGCCCATGCTGGCTCGGGGCGAGCTGCACACCATCGGCGCGACAACGCTGGATGAATACCGCAAGCACATCGAGAAGGACGCGGCGCTGGAGCGGCGCTTCCAGCCGGTCATGACCGACGAGCCCAGCGTGGAGGATACGATCAGCATCCTGCGCGGGCTGAAGGAGCGCTACGAGGTGCACCATGGCGTGCGCATCACCGACGGCGCGGCCATAGCCGCGGCGACGCTGAGCGACCGCTACATTACCGATCGCTTCCTGCCCGACAAGGCCATCGATCTGATTGATGAGGCCGCCAGTCGCCTGCGCATGCAGATCGACTCCAAGCCCCAGGAGCTGGATGAGATCGACCGCGAGATTCTCAAGCTGGAGATCGAACGGGAGGCCC
Organism: uncultured Caldilineaceae bacterium; assembly: GCA_964478635.1. Classification (GTDB taxonomy): domain Bacteria; phylum Chloroflexota; class Anaerolineae; order Caldilineales; family Caldilineaceae; genus JAGRCP01. The sequence continues at coordinate 668 of CAYZLP010000527.1, read as the reverse complement.
TGAAGAAAGAAAAGGATGACGCCAGCAAGACGCGCCTCGCCGCGCTGGAAGAAGAGCTGGCCAATCTGAAAGAGCAAAGCGCCCAGATCACCAGCCGCTGGCAGGCGGAGCGTGAAGCCATTACCCAAGTTCGGGATCTGAAAGGCCAGATCGACGGCGTTCGGACGGAGATCGAACAGGCCGAGCGGGCCTACGATCTGCAAAAGGCCGCCGAACTGCGCTACGGCAAGATGCGCCAGCTGGAAGACGCGCTGACAGCCGCAGAAGCCCGGGTCGTTCAACTGCAGCGCGAGGGCGCACTCTTGAAAGAAGAGGTGGACAGCGAGGAGATCGCCGCCGTCATCAGCAAGTGGACGGGCATCCCCGTTGCCAAGCTGATGGAGGGCGAGCGGGCCAAGCTCATCCGCATGGAGGACGAACTTCACCATCGGGTCGTGGGCCAGGATGAGGCCGTTGCGGCCGTGGCCGCGGCCATTCGTCGCAGCCGGGCCGGCCTCCAGGACCCGAACCGGCCGGTAGGCAGCTTCATCTTCCTGGGCCCCACGGGCGTCGGCAAGACCGAGCTGGCCCGGGCGCTGGCCGAGTTCCTCTTCGATGACGAACAGGCCGTCGTGCGCATCGACATGAGCGAATACCAGGAGCGCCACACCGTCGCCCGGCTCATCGGC
>CAYZLP010000526.1:0-4283 GCA_964478635.1 uncultured Caldilineaceae bacterium | reverse complement strand
TACCGGCGCAGCGGCGCACGCTGGTCGGATGAAACCCTTCTGGCAGACCTGGCGCGGCGGATCGAGGGCGCGTCCTGTCTCCATTTGCAGGGTGTCCTCTGCCATGCCGGCAACACCTACGGCGCGCGTTCGCAGGAAGAGGTGCAGCGCATTCATGCAGTGACGGTCGAGCGTATGGTCGCAGCCAGAAATACGCTGGGCGCGGCCAGCGGACGCGGCGAACTGCAGATATCCATCGGGGATACGCCGGCCTGCAGCATGTTGGACGATCTAGGGCCCGTGGACGAGATTCGGCCGGGCAACTTCGTCTTTTACGACCTCACCCAGGTGTCCATCGGCGCGTGCGCCGTGGACGATATGGCTGTCGCCGTAGCTTGTCCAGTCGTGGGCATCTACCCGGAGCGACGTGAGTTTGTTCTATATGGTGGCGCCGTCCATCTTTCTAAGGACGCACTTACCCTGGGGGCGGATAGTGCCAGCTTCGGTCGAATTGCTCCCTTGGCCGCGAGTGGATGGGGGCAGCCGTTTCCGGAAACCCATCTGCGCTCCGTCTCCCAGGAGCACGGGATTGCCCGGGTCGCCGACTCCGCCTGGTCTGAGGTCAATGGGGCATTACAGCTCGGCGATCTGGTGGCGGTTCTCCCGGTTCACTCCTGTCTCACGGCCAATCTGCTTAAGCGCTACCTGACACTGGATGGCCGCGTAATCGAGATGGCGCCGATTCCCCGCTAATCGTTCTGAGTTGACCGCACAACGAGAACATGACTTCTGGCGCCGGTGACCTTGTGCAGAGTCGTGATCTCGCAGAATCTTCAGCTTAAGCCGGGTCTTGCTCACCGCGTTTCTTGGCGCCCTGCGCCGATCCCCCCGGTCTGCGATCCCCTCCATCGGAAAATTGAATAGGATTTACGCCCATTGAAATTTGACCCTCTCTGGAGCGATATGCTACACTTTTCGTTCGTGGGCGCGTTGCGTCCACGGTTCTTGTCTGTCCGGCGTTGAGCAACATCAATCTGGATGAGGAATTGAGAGATTGGGAGTACGACAATCTCTTCTCAATAACGACCGAGCGGAAAATTCTCTGTGGAGAACGATTAAGCTGAGCAATTCGGCAAAGAAGATTCAGCACTCACAGTCAAATTTCTGATAGGTTCAAAGAAAGAAAGCTTGATCAGTTACATTGCATCTAGCGGGAGGAAATTTTGCCCACCATTAATCAGCTGGTCCGCAAAGGCCGCAAGAGTATTCCGAAGAAAGAGAAGGCGCCCGCCCTGCGCTTCACCCAGAATACGCTGACGGGTAGAACCCAGCGTATGAAGAAGGGGAATCCGCAAAAGCGCGGCGTTTGCACGCAGGTGCGTACCACGACGCCGAAGAAGCCGAACTCGGCTCTGCGCAAGGTTGCCCGTGTGCGTTTGACGAACGGCATGGAGGTGACAGCCTACATTCCGGGTGAAGGTCACAATCTCCAGGAGCACAGCGTGGTCTTGGTGCGTGGCGGTCGCGTCAAGGATTTGCCCGGCGTGCGCTATCATATTGTGCGCGGCGCCCTCGATAGCACAGGCGTCGATCAGCGGAAGCGCGGGCGCAGCAAGTACGGAACCAAGCGGCCGAGGTAGGGCCCATTCTGGCCTAGAAGGCGGAGAGTGTAGAGCATGCGAAGAAATCGTGCAGAGCGCCGGCCGGTCATTCCGGATCCGCGCTACAATAGTGAAGTTGTGGCCAAGTTTATCAATAATGTGATGGAACGGGGCAAGAAGAGCCTGGCCGCCAGCATCGTCTATGATGCGTTTGACGTGTTGGAAGAGCGCAGCAAGCGCCCGGCAATCGAAGTCTTCGAAGAGGCTTTGAAGAACGCAACGCCCCTGGTCGAGGTAAAGCCTCGCCGTGTGGGTGGCGCCACGTATCAGGTCCCGGTCGAGATCGGTCCGGGCCGCCGTCAGGCCCTTGCCATGCGCTGGTTGATTGACAACGCCCGCAAGCGCTCCGGTCGCGATATGTCCGTGCGACTGGCGAATGAATTGATGGACGCCTCCCGCAACGAGGGCGCCACCATCAAGAAGCGGGAAGATACCCACCGCATGGCGGAAGCGAACCAGGCGTTCGCTCACTTCCGCTACTAAGAGCCTGACCGAAGATTCGGTTGTGCGTTTCGAGTCCTCTCTAGCCTGAGGGTTTGTCGCAGAGAATTTTCGGACAGATTCCAAATGGTGCGGGGCGACCGTCCAACCACAGGGTTGGCGGAAGCTGCCTTCCCACAGCCGGCGCTGCCCGGGTTGCTGCCTTTGGCCATCGAGCCATCGGTATGCGAGGGGCGGCGCTGCACAATGTAACTGATCGCTAGACAAGCCGTACAGTCACTACGGCGCCTTGGTCATCAATAAGACCATCACTTGGTCACGACGCACTGCGTACAGTCGAAGTGATGGTCCTGTTGTATATCAGCGGCGCCGTACTATTTTGCCCGCCGGTGACAGGGGCCAGGCAAAAACAGGAATATTAACGATGAGTATCGATTATCCTATTGAAAAGACGCGCAATATCGGCATCATTGCACATATCGATGCCGGTAAGACAACAACGACGGAACGTATCCTCTTTTACTCCGGCCGCATTCACCGCATGGGCGAGGTTCACGAAGGGACCGCCGTCACCGACTGGATGGTGCAGGAGCGAGAGCGGGGCATTACCATTACGGCCGCCGCCATTACGACCACTTGGAAGGATCGCGGCACGGGCGAAGAAGTTCAGATCAACATCATTGACACCCCTGGCCATATTGACTTCACCGCCGAGGTGCAGCGCAGCCTGCGCGTGCTGGATGGCGGCGTGGTCGTCTTCGACGCGGTCGCGGGCGTTGAGCCCCAGTCGGAAACGGTGTGGCGCCAGGCCGACCGGTACGGCGTGCCCCGGATCTGCTTCGTCAACAAGATGGACCGCATCGGCGCCAGCTTTGAGCGGACCTGTGAGATGATCACCGATCGCCTGGGCGCCGACCCCCTGCCGATTCAATTGCCCATCGGGGCCGAAGACAGCTTCGCCGGCGTAATTGACCTCCTGGAAATGAAGGCGCTGCTCTTCTCCGACGAACTTGGCGCCAAGCCGACCATCGAAGAGATCCCCGCCGGCATGATCGACGAGGCAACGGCGGCCCGGGAGACCATGGTCGAGCGTATCGCTGAGACCGACGATGACCTGACAATGCGTTTCCTGGAAGGTGAAGAGATCTCCAACGAAGAGCTGGTCGCCGCGCTGCGTGCGGCCGTCATCAGCAACCAGGTGGTGCCCATCCTCTGCGGCACGGCCCTGCGCAACAAGGGTGTGCAGCCGCTCCTGGATGCCGTAGTGCGCTATCTGCCCAGCCCGCTGGACGTGCCGCCGGTGCAGGGAATCGACCCGCGTACTGACGAGACCGTTGAGCGTCACGCCGACGTGGATGAACCCTTCTCGGCCCTGGTTTTCAAAATTGTGACCGACCCGTTTGTGGGTCGCCTGGCTTATGCCCGGATCTACTCGGGCCGGCTGTTGGCCGGGAGCAATGTCTACAATGCCAACCGGGAGCGCAAGGAGCGCGTCGGTCGTCTGCTGCAGATGTACGCCGACAAGCGCGATGAAATCAAGGAATGCGAGGCCGGCGACATCTGCGCCATTGTCGGCCTCAAGCAAACATTCACCGGTGAGACCCTCTGCGATCCGGCCAATCCGGTTTTGCTGGAGACAATCGAGTTCCCGGATCCGGTGATCAAGGTGGCCGTCGAGCCGAAGTCCAAGGCCGATCAGGACAAGCTGACCGAGGCGCTCATCAAACTTGCTGAAGAGGACCCCACTTTTCAGGTGGCCTACGACGACCAGACCGGTCAGACGATCATCGCCGGCATGGGTGAATTGCATTTGGACATTATCGTCGATCGCCTCAAGCGGGAGTTCCGGGTCGGCTGCAACGTGGGCCGGCCGCAGGTAGCCTACCGCGAGACGATCACTCAGCCGACGAAGGTGGAAGGTCGCTTCGTGCGTCAGAGTGGTGGCCGCGGTCAATATGGTCACGTCTGGCTGGAGCTTGAGCCGAACGAAGCCGGAAAGGGCGTCGAGTTTGAAGAGGCCATCGTTGGCGGTGTTGTGCCGCGCGAATATTTCCGTGCGATCGAGAACGGCGTGAAGGAAGCGGCCCAGGGAGGCGTGCTTGCCGGCTATCCGGTGGTGGACGTCAAGGCTCGCCTGGTGGACGGCAGCTATCATGAAGTTGACTCCAACGAAATGGCCTTTAAGATTGCCGCCAGCATGGC
>CAYZLP010000525.1:0-4285 GCA_964478635.1 uncultured Caldilineaceae bacterium | reverse complement strand
CGGCGACCGCCATAGGCGCCCACGGGCAGCCCCCCACCGATGACCTTGCCCAAGGCTGTAATATCAGGTTTTATGTCAAATAGCGTCTGGGCGCCGCCCGGATGGACCCGGAAGCCCGTCATCACTTCATCGAATATGAGCAGTGCGCCGTAATCGGCCGTAATCTGGCGCAATCCGGCCAGAAAACCCGACTGAGGCGGGATCAGGCCCATGTTGCCCGCGACGGGCTCGACGATCACGGCCGCAATCTCACCGCCCGCCCCGGCAAAGAGCGTCTCCACCGATTCCAGATCGTTGTAGCGGGCCGTCAGCGTATCGGCTACAGTCGCCGCGGGAACGCCGGGCGAATCGGGCAGCCCCAGCGTGGCAACGCCCGAGCCGGCCTGGACCAGGAGCATATCGGCGTGGCCGTGATAATTGCCCTGGAATTTGACGATCTTGCTGCGTCCGGTAAAGGCCCGGGCCAACCGCAGCGCGCTCATGGTGGCTTCCGTTCCGGAGTTGACGAACCGCACCATTTCCAGGTTGGGCATCATCTCCATGACGAGCTGGCCCAGCTCCACTTCCAGCGGTGAGGGCGCGCCGTAGCTCGTGCCGTTTGCCGCTGCCGCCTGCAGCGCGGTCACCACCCGGGGATGCGCATGCCCGAGAATGAGTGGTCCCCAGGACATGACGTAGTCCACATAGCGGTTGCCGTCGACGTCGATCATGTAGGCGCCCTCACCCTTGGCGATGAAGCGAGGCGTACCACCGACCGATTTGAAGGCCCGCACGGGCGAATTGACGCCGCCGGGCAGGCAATTGACGGCCTCGGCGAAGAGAGCTTCTGAACGTGATGTTTGTTGCATGATGGCTCCCTTATGTCGTGATCGGTTCCGGCAGCCATTGAGCTGCCGCGCCGGTGATCAACTCTACCAGCGTATCGATGTAGAGCGGATCTTCATTTAGCGCCGGCGGCCGCTCCAGGCGCACCCCCAATTCCTTGGCCACATTCTGCGCCTCAATGTCGATATCATAGAGGATTTCTACGTGATCGGAGACGAAACCGACCGGAATACTCACGATATTTTTGATGCCTTGCTCGGCCAATTCCGGGACATATTCCTCCAACTGCGGTCCCAACCAGGGCTCTGGGCTGCGGCCGGCCGACTGATAACTCCAGGACCAGCGGTCTTCGGCCAGACCGGCCCTTTCGGCGACCAGGCGGGCCGTCTCGCGCAACTGGCTGTCGTAGGGATCGCCCATCTTAATGATGCGCACGGGCAGGCTGTGGGCGCTAAAAATTACGTGAACATCATCCTGCTCATCTTCTGGCCAGCGGCCAATGCCCTCCTGAACTCGATTGGCCAGGGCCTCAATGTATTTGGGCGCATCGTGATAACTGGCCACATTTTCGAACTCGATGTCGCCGTGATACATCTCCAGCCCACTGGCGATCTTGCCCTGGTACTTGGCCACGCTCAGCTTGCTGAAATGGGGCGCCAGTACCAGGCTGACCGCGTGGGTGACGCCATCCTCGATCATCTGGCCCACGACTTCTTCAATCCAGGGCGCCCAGTGGCGCATGCCCAGGTAGATTTTGTAGAGATCGGGATCGAGTCGGGCCCGTACGGCCTCGATCTGGCGGGTCGTAATCTCGAGCAAGGGTGAGCTGCCGCCGATCTGGCGGTAGTTGTTGGAAATCTCCTCCAGCACGGCGGGCGTCGTCGGCCGCCCGTTGCGGATATCGGCCAGGTAACCGGGCAGCTCGTCCAACGAGTTCGGTCCGCCGTAAGCCATAATGAGCACCCCGATGGGGTAACGGATATCGGTCATTTCTTCTCCAATCAGCATTAGACAGCATCGCCGCGTGAGAAGTCTGACTTTTTAGAAAAGTCAGACTTCTGGATCAGGCTCGCGCGGTCGCTTCCCGTACGTAATCCAGGACGCGTTGCACCGACTCGATCGGCGTCTGAGGCAGGATGCCGTGACCCAGATTGAAAATGTGTCCCGGTGCGTCACCGGCCCGGGCGAGCAGATCGTCGACCTGGTAGCGCAACTCCCGCCACGGGGCCAGCAGCGCGATGGGATCCAGATTGCCCTGAATGGCCCGGTCAGCCGCGATCCGGCTCCGGAACCAGTCGAGAGGCATGCGGTAGTCAACGCCGATGACGTCGCCCCCACACGCGGCCACGGTATCGATATAGGCGGCAGTGCCCGTACTGAAATTGATCACGGGCACGCCGGCTCGGGAAAGCATGGCAAAGAGCTGGCGATTGTAGGGCGCAACAAAGCGTTCGTAGTCCGAGCGCCCCAGCGCGATGCCTGCCCAGGAATCAAAGACCTGAAGCGCGGCGGCCCCCGCCTTGGCCTGCTTGAGCAGATAGTCTGCCTGCACGGTCACCAGCTTATTCATTAGCCGCTGCCAGGCAGCCGGCTCTGTATACATGAGGGCCTTGGCGTGGGCATAGTCCTTGCTGCCGCCGCCCTCGATGGCGTATGAGGCCAGCGTAAAGGGAGCGCCGGCAAAGCCAATCAGCGGCACGTCGCGTGGTGCAAGCTCGGCCGCAACCATCTCGATTGCCTGGAGCGTCGCGCCCATGGATTGTTCGGCCGGCGGCGTCGCGAGCATGTCGATGGCGTAGTTGGTGCGCAGCGGGTTGTGGATGACCGGGCCCTTGCCCTTGACGAATTCCAGGTCCAGCCCCATGCCCATGAGCGGCGGCAGGATGTCGGCAAAGATGATGGCCGCGTCAAAGCCAAACTTCTCGATGGGCTGGAGCGTGACCTCGGCGGCCAGTTCCGGCGTGTTGATCACCTCGAGCATGGAGTGCCGGGCACGTACGGCCCTGTACTCTTCCATGTAGCGCCCGGCCTGGCGCATGAACCAAATGGGCGTGCGGTCGACCGGCAGCCGGTGACAGGCCCGGAGAAAACGAGCCGTCGGCTCGGGCGCAACGGGCGCGTCCGCAACGGCGGATGGGGTGGGATGTGCCATGAATACCTCAGTGATTTTTCGTTTGATTCTGCCAGATTGCTTTGCCCACAAAGAAAGGGCCCATGTGCTCGATATGGAGGGACGTCTGCTTCGTCTTGCGCATGCGCTGGACGATTGCGGAGAGCGGGAAGAGCTCCGGCCCGACCAGGGCGACGACGAAATCATTGTCATGCTTGTCCAGGCCGTGACAGGCCAGGCGAATGTCCGTTCCCAGGCCGGCCCGACCGTAAGCCCGTCCAATGCCGCCATGCTCGGCCAGGATCACGCGCTGGTCCTGGGGGCTCAACTGCTCGAAGGATCCGGCGCGGCGCAGGGGATACCAGATCGCCCAGGGCATCTCCGCATCCAGAACGCGGCGGCGGGGCCGGTCGACGAGCGTTTCATCCAGATCCGCCTCGTAGCCGATGGAGTAGGTGCGCCCGAACATGGTGTATTCAGGCTTGGGCGTCAATGCGGCGAAGGGCGGCTGCAGGAGGAATTCGCGCAAGGTGCTTAGGAAGAACTCGGGATCCTCGCTGAAGGTCAACAGCCCCACGCCCCGGGGATCGTTCAGATCGGCGTAGAGCGTGGCCGGCAAATCCGCCGCAGCCAGGGCATCCATCAGCCCTTGGGGAGCCGTGCAGTCGCCAAAGGCCAGAAGCTGAATAAAGAGCCGCCGGGTTGAGCGAATGACTTCGCCGTCCGGGCTGCGGCCTAGCTCGTAAAGTTCAACCAGTTCTTCTTCCGTGCCCGCTTCGGGACGCTGTTTCTGCAAGACTTCTTCGGGAATCATCGAAAGGTTCCTCCATTCGTAAGCGGACCAATCCTAGGACTGTAATGCCGCTGCTGCTTCTAGTGCGTGATAGGTAATGATCAGATCTGCCCCCGCGCGCTTGATGCCAAGGAGCGTTTCCAAAATCGCTGCTTCGCCCAGCCACCCATTGGCAATCGCGGCCTTGAGCATGGCATACTCGCCACTCACATTGTAGGCGGCCATGGGCAGTTCAGGGAAACGATCCCGTACCTGGCGAATGACATCCAGGTAAGCCAGGGCCGGCTTCACCATGAGAAAATCCGCGCCCTCGGTCACATCCAACGCTGCCTCGCGCAGCGCTTCCCGCACATTGGCCGGATCCATCTGGTGCGTTCTACGATCGCCGAACTTCGGCGCGCCGTCGGCCGCATCTCGAAAGGGGCCGTAGAACGCCGAGGCGTACTTAACCGCATAGGACATGATGGGAATATGTTCAAAGCCGGCGCCGTCCAGCCCCGAACGGATGGCTGTCACCATCCCGTCCATCATGCCGCTGGGCGCCACGATGTCGGCGC
>CAYZLP010000524.1:0-4326 GCA_964478635.1 uncultured Caldilineaceae bacterium | reverse complement strand
GAAAGTGTTCCTCGGTCCGACGGCGAAATTCGGCCCACGCCGCGGTCTCCACCGATGCAGCGAATTCCGCTTCGAGGCGGGGCAAGAGGCGCTCCAGAGAGCGCTGGGCCTCCAGGTCCATTTTTCTGGCATCAATCACAGTCATAAGTTCCTCGGTACAGATCGGCGCGAATGCTTCGACTGAGCTCAGCACCCGTACCACGACAGAAATCCGGCACTTCTACCTCCGGTCGCAACTGTATGAGGATTTCTGCCGGGATTCACTCAGTATGCGGCATGTGCTATTTGCGGGCCAGCAGAATCAGCCGTTCGCTTGCGCCATGGTACGGTTCACCATCAAAATTCCCCAGGATATCCTCCACCTGAAAACCGGCGTGGCGCAGCATGAGCTCAGCCTCGCTGCGCCAGAGGAAGCGCAGGGTAAACGGGCAGAGCGTCCGCCTGACCTCGCCATCGGCAAAGATCTCCTCATAGATAAAGAGCGTCTCCTGCAGTTGCTCGGCCAGATCAAAAGCGCGTACGCTCCACTTGAGAACATGGGCGCCCGTGGCCGGATCCGTCCACCGGTCCGCCAGTTCCTGAAGGCCGTCGACGGCCAGCCAGCGAGCCGGATCCGGATTAAAGAGATCGAGCATGAGCAGCGCGCCATCAACCAGATGACGATGTACATTCTGCAAGGCCTCCAGTTGGTCCGATTGGGAGGTCAGATGCATGAGCGTGTTGCTGGTACAGAAAGCGAAGCGATAATCCTGCACACCCAAATCGGCGTCGCGCATATCGCCCTCCATCAGTTGCCAGCGTGCGCCGGGCGGCTGGCCGGTCAGTTTCCTGCGCGCAATCGCGAGTAGGGCAGGACTATTGTCAACACCCGTGACCGAACAGCCGTTGACAACCAAGGGCGTCATGATCCGCCCAGTACCGCAGCCCAGTTCCAGCACCGGTCCATCCGCTTCCTGGGCGAGGCTCAAGATCAGGTCCAGATCGTCGTGGTAATCACGATAGTCGTCGTCATAGAAACGCGCCAATCGCTCGAAGGGGCTCTCTGCAGTCATACGCTGACTTTTGCGGGCTTTCGTGTGTGTTGACTTGGAATGGGCTGAGCAGCAACAGGTTCCCGGCCATTTTGATGCTCCTGCATCATAGCGAAACATTGACGGTTCGCCAAGACGCGATTTTGCGGAACCGACCATATGAGCTATACTTACGCAATAGTCACACTGAGCCGACCTGCTCAGCCGCAGCGCTGAAGGTCGGCCATTGCTTTGTAGAATGGCGACGGTTTTTGGAAATAGAGATTGGATTTGGACCGGACGAACCGGTTCGATGAGATTGCCAAGACTGACATGGCCAGGTCCAAGATTGTGATGCCCACATACTGCCAGGGCTGAAACTTTTTGACCATAACTGTCAGGACATTGCAGCGTACGATGACCGCACGGTAGTCGTCAGTCGATTTCGGAAACCGACCGTCCCTGTCGGTCGTTCTGGTAAAAGTCCCACATGCCAACTGAGTCCGCCACCGCTGTCGGCCATTTGTCGGACAGGTCCAGAAGTTGTTAGTGAATCCCGATGGAACTTCACCCGGGATCCCGCCAGTATATGGATGCCGGAAGCCCCATCGTGGCACTGGTGCTGAGCCCAGTCGAAGCATTTGTGTCGCACTGGATTTTGTGTTTTTGGAGAGAGTTAATTTGTATGGCAAACGATAAGAACAAGGTCTACCTCACCGCTGAGGGTCTGGCCAAAGTCAAGGAAGAGTTGGAATATCTGACCGGCACGCGCCGCCGGGAGATCGCACAGATGATCGCCGAGGCCAAGGCCGAAGGCGATATCAGCGAGAATGCCGGCTATGACGAGGCCAAAACGGCCCAGGGATTTCTGGAAGGACGCATCCGCGAGTTGGAGAATGTGCTCAAACATGCGGAAGTAATTCAGGAAACCAATGGTCCGGCCAACCGGGTCGACATCGGTCGGACGGTTGTGATACGGGAAGCAGGCACCGATTTCGAAGAGACCTACACCATCGTCGGTTCGATGGAAGCGGATCCCACGAACGGACGGGTCAGCAACGAGAGTCCCATGGGGCAGGCGCTCTTGGGCAGGAAAGTAGGCGAGGAGACGGTGGTCGAGTCCCCCGCCGGCGAGTTGACCTTTGAAATCGTCAAGATCGAGTAGGAATAGACCGCGGATTGTGCGGATGCAGCAGATTGGCGCGAACCTCTGGCACGGCATGATTGCTGCTGTATGAGTGCGGCGGAATGACTGCTGCTGAATGGCTGCTGCCGCAATTACATCCCACTGGATTAGTTAGGAAAATGTTGTGGTCGATTCAGCGCAGGATCATTTCAACCCGAAAAAACTGAGCGACCAGGAGCAGGCCAGGTTGAGCAACCTGGCAGCGCTGCGCGACGCAGGCATCGAGCCCTACCCGGCTCGGGTCAAGCGAACTCACACCATCGCCGAGGCCCGCGCCCTCTATGAAGAGGGCCAGGCCGAGGAGCGGCTCGTCACCGTCACCGGCCGCCTGAAGCGCATCCGCGTCATGGGCAAGATGAGCTTCGCAGATCTGGAGGATGGCACTGGCCAGATCCAGCTCGTCATCAAGCGGGACAGCTTGCCCGAGGGTTGGTACAACACCGTCTGGAAAAAACTCATCGACTTGGGCGATTTCGTCGGCGCAACCGGCGCCCTCATCGTCACGAAGACGGGTGAACTAAGCGTCGACGTGGAGAGCATGCAGTTCCTTTCCAAAGCGCTCAAGCCCATGCCTGACAAGTGGCACGGGGTGAAGGATCCTGAGACCCGCTACCGCCGACGCTATGTCGACCTGCTGGCCAATCCGGACGTGCGCGAAATCTTCCGCATCCGGTCGGCTGTTATGCGCGCGCTCCGGGAGTATCTGGACGGGGAAGGATTTCTTGAGGTCGAAACGCCCATTCTCCAACCGATTTACGGCGGCGCCGCGGCTCGGCCCTTTGTTACCCACCACAACCAATTGCACCAGGACCTGTACCTGCGCATCAGCTTCGAACTCTATCTCAAGCGGCTGCTGGTGGGCGGCTACGATCGCATCTATGAAATCGGCCGGGATTTCCGCAATGAGGGCGTTAGCTTCAAGCACAACCCGGAGTTTACCCAACTCGAATTCTATGAAGCCTACGCCGACTATTACGACGTCATGCGCCGCACCGAGGAGATGATCGCACATGCCGCCCGCCAAGCGACCGGCGGTCTAACCATCGAGTGGCAGGGTCACACTATCGATCTGACGCCGCCCTGGACCCGCCTGCCCCTGCGCCAGGCCATCCTCGACGCTACGGGCATCGACTATGAAGCCTATCCCGATGCCAAGTCACTGGCCGAAGCCATGCGCGCCATCGGCCATGAACCCGACCCAAGGAGTAGTTGGGGCAAACTGGTCGACAGCCTCATGGCCAAGCATGTAGAGCCCAATCTGATCCAGCCCACCTTCCTCATCGACTACCCGCGAGACGTGAGCCCCCTGGCCAAGGCGTCGGATGAAGACCCGCGCCAGGTTGAACGTTTCGAAGGCTTCGTCGCCGGCATGGAACTCTGCAACGCGTTCAGCGAATTGAACGACCCGATCGACCAATTGCAGCGCTTTGTGGACGAAAACTACCGGGCCGCACACGGCGATGATGAAGCCCATCCTATCGACCTGGACTACATCGAGGCGCTGAGCTACGGCATGCCGCCGGCCGGCGGTTTCGGAATGGGCGTCGACCGCCTGACCATGCTCTTTACCGATCGCGATACGATCCGGGAAGTGCTGCTCTTTCCTCACTTGCGGGCCGGGGGCGAGGCGAAGGAGGAGGCGAAGTCTCAGGATGAGGCTCAATCTGAGACTCAAGATGAGGCTGAGGAGCGAGCTTCGGTTGAGGGGGATTAGGTTTGGCCAAGATCGGCGCGACAGCCGGTGCAGGTACCGGTCTACTGCGACCCCTTCATGATCGATTGATTGCAATCGCGCTGACGCTCGTCAGCGCGATTTTTCTGTGGCGCGCGACTGCCGTCTGGCCGGCGACGCCGGACGGCGCCTTCCACCTGCAGCGGGTGCGGGCACTGAGTGAAGCCCTGGCAACAGGCGTACTCTACCCGCGGTGGCTTCCCGATTTCGCCTTCAGCTACGGCTATCCCGTTTTCAACTATTACGCACCGGCTTTTTACTACCCGCCGGCTTTGCTCCATCTTCTGGGCCTGGACGTAATTGACGCGACACGCTTCACGCTGGCCCTCCTCTATGCGTTGGGCGGCGTAGGCAGCTACTTGCTGCTGCGCCACTGGACCGCCCCACTGCCCGCCCTG
>CAYZLP010000523.1:0-4342 GCA_964478635.1 uncultured Caldilineaceae bacterium | reverse complement strand
TGCGCGGGGCCATGCCGGATGATAGAATGACAGATACAAGGCGAGAACCATCCAATGGCTAAAGCTCCCATAAAGAAGCGGAGTGACACCTATGCGCTACGATGTACTGATCATCGGCGGCGGTGTTGTCGGCTGCGCAATTGCCCGTGAGTTGACCCGCTATCGGCTTGCGGTCGCGCTGCTGGAGAAAGAGGCGGAAGTCGGCTTCGGCACCAGCAAGGCCAACAGCGGCATTATTCACGGTGGTCACCACGCCGCGCCGGATACGCTCAAGGGACGCCTGGAATGGGCCGGGAACCAGGCCTGGGATAGGCTGTGCGCCGAGTTGGATTTTGGCTTCCGGCGGGTCGGGGAGTTGACCGTTGCCCTAGACCCTGACCAGCTCGTCGTGTTGGATAAGCTGGAGAAGCATGCCGCGGCCAAGGGTGTCCCGGGCGTAGAGCGCTGGTCACGCGAGCAGGTGCGCGCGGTGGAACCCAATCTCACCGACCGCGTGCTCGCCGCGGTCTATGCGCCCACAACCGGGGTCATCAACCCGTATGAAGCCGTCTTTCGGCTGGCCGAGAGCGCAGCCCGTAACGGCTGTACCATCGTTACGGAAGCGCCCGTCACCGGCTTGAGCCGGAACGAGGAAACTTGGGCTGTTGCAACCCCGCAACGACTCTTCCATGCCCGTTTCGTCATCAATGCCGCCGGCCTCTTCGCCGACGCGATCGCGGCCTTGGCCGGCGTGGGCGACTTCATCATTCATCCCCGCAAGGGTGAAGAATATTTGCTCGATAAACGTCTTGAGGGCATTGTCAAGCATGTGATCTTCCCCTGTCCGACGCCCGTTTCCAAAGGCATTCTCGTCATTCCCACCTATGACGGAACGGTTATGGTCGGCCCCACGGCTGAACCCGTGGAGGATAAGACCGACCTCACCACGAGCGCGCGGGGGAGTGAAGCTGTCTTCGCTGCAGTCACCCAGCTGGTCCCCGGCATTAGTCCACGGGACTGTATTGCAGAGTTTGCGGGCCTGCGCGCGCCGGCCGGCGGAGAGGATTTTATCATCGGCCCGACGGCCCAGCCGGGCTTCATCAACGCCGCGGGCATCCAATCGCCGGGCCTCACGGCTGCGCCGGCCATCGCAACCTTGGTGGCCGAAATCCTGGCCGCTGAGGGCCTGGCCCTGAGGCCCAATGATGGGTATGTGCCGACCTTGCCGCCGATTGTGCGCTTTGCCGAATTGGACACGACCGAGCAAATCGCCCTGGCCGGGGAGGACCGCGGCTATGCTCGCCTCGTCTGCCGCTGTGAATTGGTCACAGAGAAGGAGGTACTGGCCGCAATTGATCGCGGCGCGCGTACGCTCGACGGCATTAAGTTTCGTACCCGGGCAGGTATGGGGCGCTGTCAGGGCGGCTTCTGCACCAGCCGCTGCATGACGCACCTCGCGCAGGCCCAAGACGCTCCGCTGACGGCCATCACCAAGAATGGGGGCGATTCCTGGCTGGTCCTGGAGCGGGAGGAAGTGCAGCGATGATTACGCCACTGCCGGTTCATTTACAGCACGAATATGATGTCGTTGTCGTGGGCGGCGGACCGGCCGGCCTGGGCGCAGGTTTGGCGGCCCATCTGGCCGGCGCCGAGCGCGTCCTCATCGTAGACCGGGAAGCCGAAGCCGGCGGCATTCTGCTGCAGTGCATCCATTCCGGGTTTGGCCTGCACCATTTCGGCGAGGAGCTTACCGGCCCTGAATATGCCCAGCGCGTGCTGGAGCAAGTGCTGGACGAGGGCATCGACGTCCTGACCGATGCCTATGCGCTCGATATCGTGCAGGATGGCGCCGGCAAGCAGGTCAAGCTCATGTCCGCGCAGCACGGCGTGCGGGTCGTCGGTTGCCGGGCCGTGGTTCTGGCCATGGGCGCGCGGGAGCGGACCCGGGGCGCGATCCGTATTCCCGGCGGCCGGCCGGCCGGCGTCTTGACGGCCGGGTTGGCCCAACGCTTCGTGAACATCATGGGGTATCTGCCGGGTCGACGGGCCGTCATTCTCGGCTCGGGCGATATCGGGCTCATCATGGCCCGGCGCCTGACGCTGGAAGGGGTCGACGTGGCCGGCGTCTACGAGCTGCTGCCCCACGCCAATGGCCTCAACCGCAACATCGTCCAGTGCCTGCAGGATTTCGAGATTCCCCTTCATCTCTCCCACACGGTCGTGGAGATTCACGGCCATGAACGGGTGACGGCAGTAGACGTTGCGCCAGTAGACCCAACGCTCACGCCGATTCTGTCCGAAAGCCAGACGATTCCGTGTGACACACTGCTGCTCTCCGTGGGCCTGATTCCGGACAACGAGCTCGCCCATCAACTGCGCCTGCGCCTGGATCCGGTCACCCAGGGACCCGTGGTAACCAGCCGCATGGAGACCTCAACCGACGGCATCTTCGCCTGTGGCAACGTGGTGCACATTCATGACCTGGTGGACTTCGTCAGCCAGGAGGCCGCGCTGGCGGGTCGGAACGCGGGAGAATTCGCTACGGGGCGCGTGCCGGCGCCGGACAATGTGCGTCTTTTGCCCGGCGAGAATGTGGCCTACTGCGTGCCCCAGACCATCGCGACCGAACGCGACCAGGTGGTCTACATGCGGGTGCGCAAGCCGTTGGACAAGTGCGCAATCCGCTTGGCGACGCCGGGCGGCGATTACGTCTATGAGAAAAAACTGCGTTACGTTTTTCCGGCGGAGATGGTCAACCTGACTCTGCGGCCGCGCTTTCTGGCCGACTTTCACGGCGACGCCCTCAAAGTCGACGTCATCGCCCGTTAATCTGCGGCCCACTCTGGAGAGATACCATGGAAACGACAACCTATCTCTGCATTGGCTGCCCCCTCGGCTGCCGCCTTGAGGTGGACGAGGACACAAGCGGCGAAATCGTCGAAGTGCGCGGCTTTAGCTGCAAGCGGGGCAAGGAATACGCGGTTCAGGAGCACACCGATCCGCGGCGGACGCTGACGACCACCGTTGCCATCGACGGCGCCATCGTTGCCCGGCTGCCGGTCAAAAGCAGCCAGGCGATCCCTAAAGGCCGGGTTCAGGCTGCGTGCACTGCTTTGCGCACCGTACGCGTGCGCGCACCCGTGCGGCTGGGGGATGTCATCGTGGCCGACATTCTGGATACGGGCGCCGATATCGTGGCCACGCGCGATGTCGTGCAGGGACCGTAACCGGCAGCCCCAGTTGATCCCTCGCCGGTGCGGACCGGTAACTGTTGAAGAATCGGCATGGCCCCGATCCCTTGAGGGAGGGAAGTTGCGCATCGGCGGCACATGGCGGATCGCATAAGGTGCTACAGCCGCGGCAGGGTGATCCCGGTCTGGGCTTGATATTTGCCCTTGCGATCGGCGTAGCTCACCTCCGGCTCGTCACCCTCGAAGAAAAGCACCTGGGCAATGCCTTCGTTGGCATAGATGCGGGCGGGCAGGGGCGTCGTGTTGGAGATTTCGATAGTGACGTGCCCTTCCCACTCCGGTTCGAAGGGCGTCACGTTGACAATGATGCCGCAGCGGGCGTAGGTACTTTTGCCCAGGCAGATGGTCAGCACGTTACGGGGCACGCGGAAATACTCGACCGTGCGGGCCAGGGCGAAGCTGTTGGGAGGAATGATGCAGACCTCTCCCTTGTAGGGCACCATGGCGCCGGGGTCGATGGCCTTGGGATCGACGACAGTCAACTGACCCGTGGCCGGCGTAAAGATGCGGAATTCATCGGCCACGCGGATGTCGTAGCCGAAGCTGCTCAGGCCGTAAGAGATGGCGCCTTCCCGCACCTGGCCGTCGATGAAAGGCTCGATCATGGCGTGCTCCTGGGCCATGCGTCGAATCCAATGGTCGGGTTTGATGGACATGATGACCGCCTCCGCGTTGCTTAAGTAGAGAACTGAACGACATTACACAGAGGACACGGAGAAGGCACAGAGGATCGCAGAGATTTGTAGAGAGAGATTATTGCAACGCTGCGGCTCTCATCGCTCTTCTCTGTGCGTCTCTGTGTAACGTCTTCTCATACTCTGCTTGTTATGGTTGATTGAATGAATGCTGCCCCTGAAGATCGCGCCAACAGGGACGAAATATCCGATTTACAGATAACGCCCGTAACTATTCATAATCAGGAACGTCTACTCATGCGTAGGCCGCCATTTCACCCTTCCTTGCCCTCATGCGGTCTGCCGCGCGGTGCACAGAACACTCACGGCGCTTGCGCTATCATAAGCCGCTTACGGTCCTGCGCCAAAACCAAACCGGGATCTTTGCGTCTGCTTCGGGCGCCGTCACAAATCAAACTCTTTCGTTGGACCGCCTCT
>CAYZLP010000522.1:0-4352 GCA_964478635.1 uncultured Caldilineaceae bacterium | reverse complement strand
GTCATCACTTCGTAGGCGTCGATCAACGACGTCTCCGGCGTCACCGTCAGCGGATCGCGGGTCATGATATCTTGCACCAGCAACTTCTTGGCCATCTTATCTCTCCGCGGTTGAAGAACTGAGGTTGAAGATTGAAGATTGGCAAGGCCAGGGCTCGGCGAGGAATCCATCGAGCGTTTAGGAGCGCCCGTCCCAATCTTCAATCTTAATTTCGTTCCCTTACGCCTGGGTCCGCGTCCGCACAACCAGCACCGACTGCTCGGCAAAGCGGGCAACGGCATTGGCGACGCTACCCAGGAAGTGACCGGGGCCTGATTGGCTGCCGACCACGACGAGATCGTAGTCGCCCCGCTGCGCTGCATCGAGAATTGCCTCGGGGACGTTGCCGGGCCGGATGATAATGGCGTCGCGCCCGTATTGCTGCTCCTGGAGGCGGTCGATCCACTCTTTGGCCGCAGTTGACAGCCGGGTGCCCTGGTTCACAGCGTCTTCCAGCGCAATCGCCTGGGTATTCTCGGACGTCAGGTAAGAGGCCGCAGAAGGCGGAACAACATGTAACAAGTGCAACTCGGCGCCCAGGGCCCGGGCGAACTGGGCCGCAACGTCGACGGCGGTGAGATCATCTACCGCGGCGCAGGCCAGTATCCGCCGAAAGGCTCGTTTCTGCCCTTTGGTAATCAGTACCGAGGTCGGTGCATGCTGGACGACTCGCTGTACCGTAGGGCCGATAGCCATGGACGATCCGGCGCCTTTGTCGTGAAATGCTCCGGTCACCAACAGATCCACATCATGCTCCGCCACATACTGCAGCAATTCTTCATCCGGGTAGCCGACCAGCGGGATCACCTCGGGCCGTACGGCCAACCGCTCGATGGATTGACAGACTTCGTTCATCCGCTTCTGGGCATGCGCTGCGCCATCCTGCGCACTGGCCGTGACCAGGAGCGTGAGTTTCATCTCGATCTCGTCGGTAAGATCCGCAACCAGATCGACCGCATGGCAGCCATGGGTGGAACCATCGGTTGCCACTGCGACCTTCAGGCCCTGGCCATTGCCCAGGCTTTTGGCCAATAGCTCACCCGGCGTGGGCTGTCGCTCGGTTTCCGGCGCCGAACGCATGAGCAGCACCGGCACGCCGACGCCGCGCAGGACCCGCTCGGCCACGCTCCCCATAACCAGCCGGCCAAAACCGCTGCGCCCATGAGTTGCCATGGCCACGAGATCGACATCGTTGCCGTTGACGAAGTCGATGATGCGCTGGGCCGGATCGCCGAAGTGCACCTCCATGGCCACCGTATAGCCGAGTTCACGAAGGCGATCGACGTCACTGCGCAATTCATCCTGCAGCTTGATCAGGTAAGCATCGCGCTCGTTTTCGCTCGCTTCGTAGCCGCTTTCCAAGGCGCGGCTGTAAGCTTCATAGCTGCCGGCCATGGCCATGCTGCCAACGTAAAAATCCTGAGGAGCCAGTTCTGCAGGCAGGGCCGGCGGCGCTGCCGCGCGGAAAAGAACGAGCGTCACATCTTCCGGGGCGAAGAAATCGCGCACGACGCGTACGATCTGCCGGCTGAACTCGGAACCATCCAACGGCACCAATACTTTGCGTTTCTTCATGATCAGCCTCCTTAGTAGCTGGCCGGTGACGACCTCCGGGAAGGGATTGCCCTATACGGAGTGACGCTGCCCCATCTCCCGGAGGTGTAGACGATCACGTGCGTCCGCCGTTCGACGCCGGGAAGCGAAACCGACAACCGGACTGCTGCGGGAACCCGACTCAGCGCAGCAAGACGCCGGTCGGATCCTGTTGCCAGGATTGGAGCACCCGCATATAGTTCGCCCGCTCGAAGGCGGCCGGTTCGGCCACATTCTTCTGGCTCATGCTGCCCTGCATCTGGGCAATCGACACGTATTCGCGTTCTTCCATCCAAATCGTCAGTTCATTGACGATCTGCTCAATTCGTTCGACGCCATTGCGCAGCAACTCGGACGTCATCATCGTGACGTTGGCGCCGGCCATCACGCCCTTCAACACATCGTCAACCGTGTGCACGCCGCTGGTCAAAGCAAAATCGATGGGCACCCGGCCGTAAAGAATTGCAATCCAGCGCAACGGCAGGCGCAGTTCGGACGAAGTGCTGAGGGCCAGATTCGGCGCGACTTCCAGTCGTTCCAGGTCAAAATCGGGCTGGTAAAAACGGTTGAAGATTACCAGTGCATCCGCCCCCGTCTGCTGGAAGCGATTGGCCATATTGGCGAAAGAGCTGAAGAAGGGCCCTACCTTCACCGCGACGGGAATCGAGACGCTCTCCTTCACTTCCCGCACCACGTCCAAATACATCTGCTCCACATCCGCACCCGACATGGCCGGATCCGTCGGGATGTAGTAGATGTTGAGTTCAAGGCCGTCAGCGCCGGCTTCTTGCATACGCAGTGCGTATTCGGTCCAGCCGCCGGTCGATACGCCGTTAAGGCTGGCGATGATGGGAATGCTGGTGGCCGCTTTGGCCCGCTGGATCAGATCGAGATAGCTGTCGGGACCGACATTGTAGCTATCCATTTCCGGGAAGTAATCCAGGGCTTCCGCGAAGCTCTCGGAGCCATAGCTCAGGTAATGGTCGAGCAGGTGGCTTTCGCCTTCGATCTGCTCTTCGAAAAGCGAGTACATCACAATGGCCGAAGCGCCGGCGTCTTCCATGCGCTTGATGCCATCCAGGCTTTGCGAAATAGGCGAAGCAGACGGCACAACCGGATGCTTTAGCGTCATGCCCATGTAACTAGTTGTGAGATCAGTCATTTGGTGCGCTCCTTGGGTGGAACGTAATGAGTAATGCGTACTTCGTAAGGCCGGACCTCGGGCGCTTTGCCAGCGGCTCGCCGGCGTAGCGCCCGCCAGTCCGGTTACGCATTACTCATTACTCATTACATTACGCTTCCTGCTTCGCTAATTCCTCATACTCATGCCAGCGTTTCCAGACCGCTTCTTGCGCGGCCTTCATCAGGGTCTCTGCCGCAGCCGGGTCGCTCGCCGCCAACATCCGATACCGGTTCTCGTTATACGCATATTCTTTCAGCGGAACACGCGGCGCCTTGGAGTCCAGCTGCAGGGGGTTCTTGCCCTCTTCGCTCAGCCGCGGGTCAAAGCGGTAGAGCGGCCAGTACCCCGAATCGACGGCCAACTTCTGCTGGTCCATGCCCTTGGCCATGTTGATGCCGTGGGCGATGCAGTGGCTGTAGGCGATAATCAAGGACGGTCCCTCATACGCCTCGGCTTCCATGATGGCCTGCAGCGTCTGGCGGTCGCTGGCGCCCATGGCGATGCGGGCGACGTAGACGTAGCCGTAAGACATCGCCATCATGCCCAGATCCTTCTTGGGCGTCAGCTTGCCGCCGGCGGCGAATTTGGCTACGGCGGCCAGAGGCGTCGCCTTGGAGGACTGACCGCCCGTGTTGGAATAGACCTCGGTGTCCAGGACCAGCACGTTCACGTTGCGACCGCTGGCCAACACGTGATCAAGACCGCCGTAACCGATATCGTAGGCCCAGCCGTCGCCGCCGACGATCCAGACAGATTTTCTGACCAACTTGTCGGCCAGGCTGTAAAGATCGCGCGCGGCGGGCGAATCATCGCCTTCGAGCACCTCACGGAGCCGGTCAACACGGGCGCGTTGCGCTTCGATATCCGCATCGCTCTTTTGCTCAGCGTCGAGCAGTGCATCGGCCAGTTCGTCGCCGATGACGGCCCGTAAGCGGTTGACCAGTTCCATGGCGTACTCAACCTGCTTATCCAGCGTGATCCGCATGCCCAATCCGAACTCGGCATTGTCTTCAAAGAGCGAGTTGGACCAGGCCGGACCTCGACCTTCATGATTCACTGCCCACGGCGTGGTGGGCATATTGCCGCCGTAGATGCTGGAGCAGCCCGTTGCATTGGCGATAATCGCACGGTCGCCATAGAGCTGGCTCACGAGCTTGAGATAGGGCGTCTCGCCACAACCTGCGCATGCGCCGGAGAACTCAAAGAGGGGACGCAGGAGCTGGACGTTCTTCACATTGGTGAAAGCCAGGCCATCGCTGCGCGGCACCTCGGGCAGTGACAGGAAGAAGTCCCAGTCCCGAATGCCCTGCTCACGCAGCGGCAGCTGGGGCTCCATATTGATGGCCTTGCGCCCAACCTGCTGCTTGTTCTTCGCCGGACAGACTTCCACACACAGCTGACAACCGGTGCAGTCCTCGACCGCTACCTGCAGCGTATACTGCATGGGATCGTCTTTGAATTCCCGGAAGCGGGCGCTGGTTACCAGGAAGCCTTCGGGCGCATCGGCCAGTTCGCTTTCGTCAACGACCTTGCTGCG
>CAYZLP010000521.1:0-4355 GCA_964478635.1 uncultured Caldilineaceae bacterium | reverse complement strand
CAAGGAGATGATGAAAATGGCCGACGTGCAGATCAAGCTTTCCGCGCTGTGGGTGACCTTGATGCTGATCTATCTGCTCGGCGATGTGTTGCGCATCTTCAGCGGCGACTTCAAGCCGGGCGAAGTAAGCGGCGTGCAGGCGGGGCAGATGATGTTTCTGGGGATGGCAGCCCTGATGTTGATCCCCATTCTCATGGTCTTTTTCTCCCTGGTCCTGCCCCAGCCCGTGAATCGCTGGGCCAACATCATCGTGGCCGTCTTTTTCTTGCTCTTCAACGCCGTCGGGCTGCCCACCTATCCGTCGCTCTATGACAAATTCTTGCTGGCCGTCAGTCTTGCCTTCAACGTGGCAACCGTTTGGTACGCCTGGCGGTGGATTTAGGAGATATCATGATGCAGGCAGTAATCAGTACACACTATGGATCGCCCGATGCGCTGCAGGTGACCCAGGTCGAGCAGCCGACGCCCAAGGCGGACGAGGTACTCATCAAAGTCCGGCGCGCCGTGGTGACGCCCTCCGACTCTTCGTTTCTCAAGGGTGATCCCTTGGTCATTAGGCTCATGTACGGTTTGACGAAACCCAGGCTGGCCATATCCGGCGTTGAGTTTGCCGGCGAGATCGTAGCCGTAGGGGCGGACGTCAACCGGTTCAAGTCCGGTGACCGCGTCTTCGGCATGAGTCCCAACCGCTTCGGCGCACACGCTGAATATCTGTGCCTGCCTGAGGACAAAGTCATTGCTCCAATCCCGGAGGAGATGAGCGACGAGGAAGCGGTCGCCATTTGTGACGGTGGTACCACAGCGCTGACCTTCCTGCGCGATGTGGCCAAGGTACAGCCCGGCGAGAAGGTGTTGATCAACGGGGCCTCGGGTGCCGTCGGCGCGTATGCCGTGCAGATTGCCAAGCACTTCGGCGTCGAAGTTACCGGCGTTTGTAGCGGGGCCAATGTCGAGCTGGTGAAGTCGCTAGGCGCTGATCACGTCATCGACTATACGCGCGAGGACTTCGCCCAGGGCGATGCCCGATATGACGTGATCTTCGATGCGGTCGGCAAGAGCTCGTTCTCGCAAGCCAGCGGCGTGCTCACGCCGGACGGCCGGTATTTGACCACCGTCCCCAACATGATGATTCTGCCGCAGGTCGCCTGGACTGCGCTGCGCGGAGGCAAGAAGGCCAAGTTCGCGACGGCCGGCCTCATGCAAAGCCGGGCGAATCTTGCCTTTCTGACCCGCCTTTTCGAGGCAGGTGAAGTCAAGGCCGTGATCGACCGACGTTATCCGCTGACGCAAATCGCCGATGCCTATCGCTATGTCGACACGGGCCGGAAAAAAGGCAATGTCGTGATCCAAGTTGCATAAATCCAAGACCGTGTCACCAGACGGTGACAGTCACTGGCACGAGGAAACGTGGTCGGACAGGACTGGCTCTGCCAGTGAGTGTCACCGTTGCGAACGTTAGCGCGTTACAAGATAAGGATACCCCATTGAAAGCCATCGTCTGGACTGAATACGGCCCGCCGGATGTTCTCCAACTTCAGGACGTGGCCAAGCCGGTTCCCAAAGAAAATGAAGTCCTCATCAAGATTCATGCCGCCACGGTCACTGCCGGCGATTGCGAGGCGCGCAGTCTGAGCTTTCCGGGCTGGATTCGCCTTCCCATGCGTCTGTACATCGGTCTGCGCAAGCCGACTCGAGTCCGTATCTTGGGCATGGAGCTTGCCGGCGAAGTCGAGGCCGTGGGCCACAAGGTGGAACAATTTCGGGTCGGCGATGAAGTCTTTGCCATCTCCGATTTGAGCTTCGGTGCCTATGCCCAATATAAGTGCATGGCGGCTGCGTCCGGCCAGGCGGCGGTGGCGCGCAAGCCGGCCAATTTGAGCTATGCTGAGGCTGCGGCCGTGCCCCTCGGTGGGCTCGAAGCGCTGCACTTTCTGCGCCTGGGCAAAATCCGGCCGGGCGAATCGGTGCTCATCAACGGGGCCGGCGGCAGCATTGGCACCTTCGGCGTTCAGCTCGCCAAGCATTTCGGCGCGGAGGTGACCGCCGTGGACAGCACCGGCAAGTTGGAGATGTTGCGCGCCATTGGCGCCGATCACGTCATCGATTACACCCAGGAGGATTTTGCCGATCGGGGTGAGCTGTACGACGTGATCTTCGATGTCGTCGGCAAGCACTCCTTCTCCCGCTCGCTGCGCTCCCTCAAGCCGGCGGGGCGTTACCTCATGGCCAATCCTACACCGTCCACCATGCTGCGGGGGCGGTGGGCATCCTGGACCGGCAGCAAAGGAGTCAGCTTTCAGGTTGCCGAGCACACCGCCGAAGACTTAAACTATCTCAAAGAGCTGATTGAGGCGGGCAACCTCAAGCCCGTTATCGATCGGATCTATCCCTTGGCCGACGTGCCGGAGGCGCACCGGTATGTCGACACGGGCCAGAAACGGGGTTGCGTGGTCATCGCTGTCACGCATGACGGCTGAATTGACCGCCGCGCGCCGCTGGCCGCAATTGGGATGCATATACGCAACGAGATTACGATTTCTGTAGGTCGGGGCATCCCTGCCCGACACGTTGGCTAACCAATGTCGGGCAGGGATGCCCCCGACCTACCAAAGTCACGTCTTCGTCATGCTCTCGGTTATTGGAGACGATCCGAATGTTGGGGCAGAAAATGCATGTTGATGAAGTGGACACGAGCGTCGACCTGGTGCGCCGTCTGCTGGCCGTCCAATTTCCCCGGTGGGCCGGGCTGCCGATCGCCCCGGTACCGTCGGCGGGCACCGACCATGCGCTGTACCGCCTCGGGAACGAGATGGTGGTCCGCCTGCCTCGTATCGAGTGGGCTGTCGGGCAGGCAGCCAGGGAGGCGCAGTGGCTGCCCCGGTTGGCGCCTCATCTACCGCTGGCCATTCCTGCTCCCGTGGCCCACGGCATGCCGGGCGAAGGATATCCATGGTCCTGGTCAATCTGTCAGTGGTTGCCAGGCACAAATGCTACGCATGACCACATTGCAGATCGACAACAGGCCGCGCAAGACCTCGCCGAATTCATCCTTGCCTTGCAGCAGATCGACCCCATCGACGGCCTGCGTGGCGGCTTGCATCACGCCAGCCGGGGCGAGCCATTGGCCATGCGCGATGTGGAGACCCGCACCGCCCTCACCCAACTGGAGGGCCTGATCGACACCGCTGCCGCCGCAGCAGCCTGGGAAGCGGCTCTCCATGCGCCGGCCTGGTCTGAACCGCCCGTCTGGCTTCATGGTGATCTCCATGTGGGAAATCTATTGGCCTTTCAGGGACGGCTCAGCGCCGTCATCGATTTCGGCTGTATGAGCGTGGGCGATCCGGCAACAGATGTCATGACCGCGTGGCTCTATCTGGATGCGGACACCCGTGACCTGTTCAGATGCGTGTTGGCGGTCGATGACGCCACCTGGGCCCGGGGACGCGGCTGGGCCCTCTCGGTTGGATTGATTGCGTTGCCCTACTACCGCCACTCCAATCCAATCCTCGCCCGTATCGCACAACGCGCCATCGACGAAGTCCTGGCCGATGGATTCGCTACGGTCACCGGCTACTGACCGCGCAGGAAGAAAGGCGTTGCTGCTATGAGTCCAGTCCGCATGTCGAAGGTTGAATCCGGGGTCCGGGTCGTGTTGGCCTTCAGCGAGGCCTTCAACCGCCATGACGTAACGGCAATGGTGGAACTGGTGACGGATGACTGCGTGCTCGAACAGGCCGTCCCCGCTCCTGACGGCGCTATCCATACGGGAAAGGACGCCCTTGCGCATTACTGGCAGGATTTTTTCGAGACGTCATCGCAAGCGTCTCTCCGTGTCGAAGAGATTCTGGGCTTTGGCTTGCACTGCGTCATGCGCTGGCGCTGCGACTGGGTCGACGCTGCGGGCAATGCAGGTCACCTCCGGAGCCTCGATCTCTTCGAAATCAGGGGCGGTCTTATCTGCAAAATCTATGCTTATGTGAAAGGCCAAGGTGATGATCACAGAGACGCACCGTCAACTGCATGATCGGCCGTGGATCTGGGATGCCCACGCCTGTTTCCCCCTGAGTCCGGAAGCGAACCTGGATGCGTTGATCCGCTACCGGCAGAACGGCGCGGGCTTTGTGTCGATCAATATCGGCATGGATATGGATTCTTTCGAGCAAGTCATCCAGGTTCTGGCCGGTTTTCGGCACTATCTCGCGGCCCGTCCGAATGAGTACCTCCTGGCCCGGACGGCGCGCGACGTGCGGGACGCCAGGAAAGGCGGCAAGCTGGCCGTGGCCTTCGATCTCGAAGGTTCCGAACCGCTGCTGGGCAATCTCAACCTGATTTCCTTCTTCTATGACCTGGGCGTG
>CAYZLP010000520.1:0-4358 GCA_964478635.1 uncultured Caldilineaceae bacterium | reverse complement strand
CCCTCTGTCACCGAGTTGCCCAACAGGGTGGGATAGCCCACATTGTCGGTGAAATTGGTTTGGCTGCCTTTGAGGCGATAGCTCAACCAGCCACGGTCGGTCATGGCCGGCATGTCGCCAGCTCCATCGCTGCTGCCAATGTCCAACGCTTCGAAGAGATCGGCCAAGGCGGGTGTGCGCACGTCTCCGCTATAGATTTTGCCTTCATCGAAGATCGTGGTTGGAATAAGGAGATTGTCGCTTTGCTGCTTGGGTGCGATGAAGTTCTGAGCTTGCCCCGGTTGCACGGCATCGGCCGACTGATAGCCGAACGCGTCATTGCAGCCGATCATGTCGCAGCGGCCCGGATTGTCCACGTGTTCGAAGGTGGCCCAGACCCAGTTGGGGATGTCTTTGGAAGAAATGTGAAAGGCCACCAGGTAGTGCACGCCCGGCTCGAAAATCTCCTCATTGTTATCGACCACCCTGGAATTGAGCGTCATCTTGATGTAGGGATTCTCCAGATCGTCCGCAATGCCCAGTTTTGCGGCCTGATCTTCGTGTAGCCAGTTGGTCTTGATCATAACGGAGGCGATGGGCAGGTCGATGACGACGAGTTCGCCCGGCATGTTCTGCTGGTGATAGGGCGCGCCTGTCTGCATGGCGCTGCTGGCGCGCGCGAAGACGTCCGCCAGGCCGTCCGTGTTGTAGAGGTTGTTTTCGAAGAGATAGTCGAACATGGGCTTGTTGCGGAAGACGACTTCGGCCATCTCCTGTCGGATGACGCGCCCCGGCTCCACGCCCTCAGGCGGGACTGGCGAGAGAAAGTGGCTCTCCTGCGCTTTGGAAAGGGGATTGGTTTCCAAGATATTGGGCGTTGCGCCGGCAGCCAGATTGTCGCCGGGGAAGTAGGGACACGCGCGGCCCGGGTTGTCTGCGTCGTCGTAGCCGGGGTTGGTCTCGCTGCCGGGCGTGCAGCACGCCGTGCGGTCTGTGGCGTCATCTGCGCAGAGCGGCAGGGGGCCTTCTTGGGGGAAGGTGTATTGATCGGGCGCCCAGTTCTTCCAGAACTCCTGCTGGATCGCTTCGACAAAGAGCTTCCAGGCGAACATGTCGGGGCAGGTCATGGCCGGGTTGGAAATACTGGGGTCAACGATCAACTGCCCGTCGGCCGCCGTCATGGCGCACCCGTCGGCATCCTGGGGTCGGCTGCGCAGGTACATGATGAAGTCGATGGCGCTCTTGACGTCGCTGTCTACAGTATTGGTGACTGTGCTGGTAACTGGCGCTGCTGTGTCGGGCGCAGTGTCGCTATCCTGGCCGGCCGGCGCCCCATTGACGCCTGCCGCGCTCATCCCGAATGCGACCATCAGGGTCACAACCGTCATGGACAGCTGTGTCAAGCGTAGCCATGGTGATCGACGCATGTTTTGCTCCTTGCAATTATGGGGAAAGACTTGCTGGAATGCTCTGAACTGTTTGTTCGGGTTGCTGTCGTGCGTGGTGCGTTTGCCGGCAAACGCACCACGCACCGGAAATCGGCCGCGCAACATAGCGGACCAAGTGATGGATTCAATCTCCGGTCTGGATCGCGCTCATGCTGGAATCGACCGCCAGCTTCCAATCTTCAATCGGCGTGCCATCCACGTTGAGGTAGCTGGCCATGAAGTGGAGCCGCTGCGCGTTGGGCCCGTCGGCCGTGGTGAAGCGCTCCATCAGGTAGAAAGGCGGGATCGACTGGTAGTAAAGGGTGGCCTCCACGGTCCCGCCGGCGATAACCTCTTCCGGGATCTCGATCTGGTAGATGATGGTGTCGGAGCCCGTGCCGTCCTGGAAGGCTGCGTCTTCGAGCACGTTGCCCTTGGGCGACGTGGCCTCCACGAAACGCGGACCCCAGGTCGGGTCGGCGGCGAACCCGGGGGGACCCTCCCTGGTCCAACCTATGGGCAACAGTCGGTTGTCCTTGATCGTAGCGGCCTGGGCCACGAAGCTGGTGGTAAAGCGGTTTTCCGGATTCTTGACCAACTCCTGGTAGATCTGCACCTGGTCCTGCTCGGTGATCACCTGGTAGTGGGGCTCGTATGCCTGTTCGCACTGAGTGAAATCGGCTTCACACGCTTCCGGGTTGAGCACCGTCATGAATTCCGACGGCAGTGGTGCGCCCTGCTCGTCCACGATAACACCCACGCCGTTGGTGCGCCCGGAGGCCCAGACCACGAGTTCATGTTGGTCGAGGACGCTCAGCTCCAGGAAGGCGCGTCGGAAGCCGACGCCCGAGGGGAAGCGATGCCCGGTTTTATTGGTCACCCTGACCTCCACCGTCAACTGGCCGTCCGCGTACTCGGTGCGCTTGATGGTGACGTCGGCGGTCTCCTCCTTGGCCAGCTGATTGCTCTGGGCGATGGCGGTCGGCAGCCCATTGTCCGAGCCGGTCATATAGTCGGTCTTGCGCACGCCCAGGATGTTGTCAAACTGGTTGAAGAACTCCAGGCCGAAGATGTTGATGCCCAGCAGCGTGTGCCGGCTGAAATCCTCGCGGATGGGGACAGTGATCTCCGCCTCCGGCGCGCGGTTGTCGGCTTCGGGATAGGTCTGGTCCTGGATGTTGGCGATGCGGAATGCCAGGTCCTCGCCGTTGTACGTTCCGGGCATGTGGCACTCCTGGCAGTTTTTCGGGTCGCTGCCTGCGCCGAACTCATTCTGGTAGGCGCTGTTCTGCCATTCGAGATAGGTGGTCTGTTCGAAGTCGTCGCCCACCTGGTTGCCCTCGGCGTCGAATACCGGCAGGTAGATGGTGTGACAGCTGCCGCACAGCTTGGATGACTGGATGTAGTCGCTGTGCACGGGCTTCATGCCCAGAGAAGAGACCATGGGCAATGTGGCCGGATCCTCGAAGGGGCCGATGATGCGGCTGATACCGTTCCCTTCTACGCCGGCCGGCGAGACGTCGAACTGGCCGGTCATGATCTCCTGGATGGGCTTGCCCGTGTCTGCAATCTGGTGGCAGACCGTGCAGGAGATGCCGTCCCGGGCCAGCGCGCCGTACTTGTGGTTGGGATCGGCCGGATCGGTAACATGTACGATATCGCGCGTGAAGAAGTCGCCCGCGTCGTCCAGATGGAACTGGCGCTGGCCCATGACGCCATGGCAGCGGAAGCAGAGATTTTGGATCGTCTCGGGCAGATCGCCGCTGCTGTGGATGCTGACTTCGCTCTCCAACTGGGCAAAGAAGATGGGATCGCGGCCGGCCAGGCCCATCATGGACCAGTTCCACTCACCGTAGGGCGAGAGGTTGACGCCGCCCTCGTCGCCGGCGGGCGGAATGTACATGTTGGGACCGAAGGGTGCGGTCTGGCCGTCGTGGCAAGAGAGGCACTGGTCCGAAGTAATGAACTGCTCCGGACCATCCGGCCCGGCAACCACATGGTCATAGGTAACGGGCGGAATAGCCTCGACTGCGCTGGGGGCGACGGTGGGCAGCATGTTGAAGAGCGCCACGAACTCGGCGTTGAGCGTCCGCTGCGGCTTGAGTTGGGCGACGGCGACGGGATCCGGATCGGTGGCCTGGGCCGCGTGCGCAACAGGGTCATCCTCCGGCGCGGGCATCCACGACTTGTCTACGAAGTAGGAGACCGGGTTGCCCGCCTCGCCGGCGATGTTCCGCAAGGCGGAGAAGGTGAAGAGATTCTCGGCCGAGGCATGACAGCGCACGCAATATTGACCGAATCCGGCATCTGGATAGTTGAAGGGATAGTCATTGCCGTCCACGCCCTCGCCCGTGCCGTGATAGCCCCAGAACCAGCCGTCCCTGGCCCCATTGCGATCGCGCACCATGAAGGTCCACATGTTCAGCTGATTGTTGATTTCGTCCGCGGTCAGATCCGCATAGCGTGCGGCGGGCGTGGGAAACATCTCCTTGATGATCATGGCGCCGTCGGGGATATCGCCCTGGCGGCCGTTCTTCAGCCATGCGTAGACTTCGGGCGAGTAGTAGATGCGCACGGCCGGATGGGTGCCGTAGGAGACGCCGTCGATGTACGGCCCGGTGTCGCGCACCCGTTTGTCGTGGACCCAGCCCAGTTCCTGGTAGCGCTTGCTCTCCAGGAAGTCGAAGAGGAGCGGCTCGTACTGGTCCAACGTCATCGTGCTGGGCAGCGGCAGGGGCAGGGGTTCCGACGGAGCCGGTGCTACGTCCTGTGCGTGAACGGAATTGGCCCGGGCGATAGATCCCAGGCCAATCAGGCTAGCGCAGCAAATTCCGATCCAGACGAGAGTCCACGTCGTGAGTCCACGACGTGAGTGAGTCAAGCTGCGCGGGGACAGCTTTGCCAGGCGGTTGGCTATGCCGCGATCGTGTGTCATTGCTCCTCCTCGACAAG
>CAYZLP010000519.1:0-4366 GCA_964478635.1 uncultured Caldilineaceae bacterium | reverse complement strand
TGGGCGGCATCCGGGTGGCGAGTTCCGTGCTGGCGGGTCTCGGCGTTGCCGATGTGGCAGTGGCCCGAGCCGGGACACTGCAGGAACTGGGCGCCGGCAGCGGTGATTGAGAATAGGATTTCAATGTGACCACAAAAATCGGCAAGATCGGTATTGTCGGCAGCGGCTTCGTCGGCGCGACGGCCGCGTATGCCATGGTGATGAGCGGCGTGGGCCGGGAGATCGTGCTGGTGGATCTCAACCGGGCCCGGGCCGAGGCGGAAGCCGACGACATCCGCCATGCCGTGCCCTTCGCCCATCCCATCAACGTGCACGCCGGCGATTACGCCGACCTGGAAGGCTGTCGCGTCGTCGTCATCACGGCCGGCGTCAACCAGCGCCCGGGTGAGACCCGGCTGCAGCTCCTGGAGCGCAACGCGGCCGTTTTCCGGCAGGTGGTGCCGAGCGTCCTCACACACGCACCGGAGACGCTGCTGGTGGTGGCGACCAATCCCGTGGACGTGACGACCCACCTCACCGCCCGCTACGCCGCCGAATTCGGCGTGCCCAGCGCGCGCGTGATTGGCTCCGGCACCACGCTGGATACGGCCCGCTTTCGCACGCTCCTGGGCCAAAAACTCGGGGTGGACGCCCGCCACTGCCACGCCTACGTGGTAGGGGAGCATGGCGATTCCGAGGTGCTGACCTGGTCGCAGGTGACCATCGGCGGCTTGACCATGGAAGAATATTGCGCCCAGCAGGGCATCCGCTTTGGCGAAGCAGAGCGGAGCGCGATCGACGGGCAGGTGCGCAATGCGGCCTACTCGATTATCGAGGGCAAAGGCGCTACCTACTACGGCATCGGCAGCGCCCTGGCCAACATCGTCCAGGTCATTCTCAACGATCGGCGCTCCATCCTCACCGTCTGCACGCCTGTGGCGGAGGTGGCCGGTGTCGAGGACGTCACCGTCGCGCAAGTTCACCTCCTGGGCGGGGACGGCGTCATCGGAACCTTCCCCCAGGGTTTGAATGCGGCCGAAAAGGCGCAGTTGCACCGCAGCGCGTCCATCGTCAAAGCCGCGATCGACAGCATCAGCGAATAGCGAACACCCCATGCCGACTGCCATCTGGTGGATCCGCCGGGATCTGCGGCTGACCGACAACCAGGCCCTCCACGCCGCGCTCGCCGACGAGGCGGGCTTGCTGCCCCTCTTCATCATCGATCCCGATCTGACCGCATCACCCTATGCCGGCGCGCGGCGAACTGCATTTCTCTTTGCGGGGCTCCGCAAACTCGATGAAGATCTCCAGGCACGGGGCAGCCGCCTGCTCGTGCGTCACGGATCGCCCGCCGCGGTCATCCCGGAGCTGACCGACCAGATGGACGTAACGGGCGTATACGCCGAACGGGATTACTCGCCCTACGCCCGCCGGCGGGACGAAGAATTGCTCCAGCAGGGCCGGGTTCCCCTCACCCTGGTCGACGGCGCGACAGGCCGCCCCATCGGCAGCGTCCTCAAAGACGACGGCGATCCCTACACCGTCTTCACGCCCTACAGCCGCCGCTGGAAAGCGGAGCCGCGCCTGACGCGCGGCGACATTCTGCCCGCGCCCAAGGAACTGCCCCCGTCACCCAAATGGAGTGGTGACGAGCTACCGGATCATGGGGAGCACATTGAAGGGCTGCCCTTTACGCCGGGCGAGGTTGCCGCCAAGCAGCGTCTGGGCCTTTTTGTTCGTGGCGAGCATCAGCCTATTTATGACTACGCGAAAAACCGTGACCGACCCGATCTGGATGCGACCGCGCGGCTCTCGCCCTACCTGCGCTTCGGCATGATCTCGGCGCGCCTGGCCGTGATCGGCGCGCTGGAGGCCATGGACGCCGCGCCCTCCGCAGCAGCCCGGGAGGGAGCCGCAACGTGGCTGAACGAGCTGATCTGGCGCGATTTCTACATGACCATCCTCCACTACTTTCCCCACGTGCGCCAGGGCAGCTTCCGCCCCGAATATGACGCAATCCAGTGGCGCAACGATCCAGAGGAATTCGCGGCCTGGTGCGAGGGGCGCACAGGCTATCCCTTTATCGACGCGGCCATGCGCCAGCTACGCACCAGCGGCTGGATGCACAACCGCGCGCGCATGGCCGTGGCCTCCTTTCTGGTCAAGGATCTGCTCATCGACTGGCGCTGGGGCGAACGGTGGTTTATGGAGCAGCTCCTGGACGGCGACCCGGCGGCCAACAACGGCGGCTGGCAGTGGGCCGCGGGCACGGGCACCGACGCCGCGCCCTACTTTCGCATCTTCAATCCCGTCTCTCAGGGCACGAAACACGATCCGGACGGCGCCTACGTACGCGCTTGGGTACCCGAACTGGGCAACGTGCCGACCAAGTTCATTCACGAGCCCTGGAAGATGAGCACGAGCGACCAGCTGCGGGCGCGCTGCACCATCGGCGAGGATTACCCCGCCCCCATCGTCGACCACAAATTCGCCCGGGAACGGACCCTGGCCGCCTACAAGGCCGTCAAGGAATAGCCGGATCGTTTCGACGATCAAGAAGTCTGACTTTTTCCAAAAGTCAGACTTCTATCGCGCGACGCACCCACCCATCAACCGGCGTTGTCGATTTTTTGCGGGTCCGGTATGATGTGCCCAGGCGAGTGAACCATGACCATTACCGAAGTTCTCTTTTTCTTTCTGGGCCTCTTCTTTGGTGGCTTGGGACTCTGGCTTTGGCAGCAGACCTGGGGCACGTTCAACAAGGCGCGCAGCACGCGCCAGGCCCGGGAAAAAGCCATGAGCGAGCGGGCCAAGCAGAAGGAAAAGGCCCGGGAGGAGGCCGCCAAGGGGTGGCGCCTCTTTTTGCGTTCCCTGCTCCTGTTGCTGCTCATGCTCGCCCTGATCGCCGTGGTGGTCGGGCTGCTCACCTTTCTAACGATGAACTAAGATGCCCGTACTCCAACTGCTCCTCTTTCTGACGCTGCCCCTTTTCGCCATGATGCTGGCCGCCAAGGTGCGCATCTTCAGTTGGCTCAGCCCCGTGCTCCTGGCCTACCTCTTCGGCATTCTTCTGGGCAACGTGGGCAATCTCCCGGTCGATCGGGATCTTGCCGCAACCCTCACCGAGATCAGCGTGCCCCTGGCCATCCCGCTCCTGCTCTTTTCCACCGATTTCCTCGGCTGGCTGCGCCACGCACGCCGAGCCGCGATCGCCTTCGGCTTGGCCGTAGTCAGCGTGCTCGTCATGGCCTTCCTGGCCGGCCTGCTCTTCGCCCCGCGCATCGACGAGGCGTGGACCGCGGCGGGCATGCTGGTGGGCGTCTACACCGGCGGCACGCCCAACCTGCTCAGCATCGGCCTTGCCCTGAACGTCAGCGAGGAGACCTACATCCTGCTCAATGCCGCGGACGTGGTGCTGAGCGGGGTCTACCTTTTCTTCCTGCTGGCCCTGGCCAAGCCACTGTTAGGGCGGGTGTTGCCGGCCTATGCGGGAGTGGAGAACGCCGCAGGGAGCGACGCGGCAGCGGGTGGAGTGGCAGGCGCAGACGCGGGCGCAGAAACCAGAGAACCTGACGGAAGTGCAACGGAGTCTGCCTGGCGCAATGCCGGGGGCATGGCCCTTGCGCTGCTGTTGAGTCTCCTCATCCTGGGCGTGAGCGCGGGCATGGCGCTGCTGCTGGCGGGCGAGCTGGCCGTGCCCATCGTCATCCTGGGCATCACGACCCTGGGCATCGCCGCATCCTTCGTCCCTGCGGTGCGCGGGCTGGCCGGCAGCGAAAGCCTGGGGAACTACTTCATCCTGCTCTTCTGCGTGGCCATCGGCACGCTAACCGACTTCGGCGCCCTGATCCGCTCCGGCTCCACCCTCTTCCTGATGACGGCCATGGTGGTCTACGGCGCGATCGCGCTCCACTACGGGCTCTGCGTGCTCTTCCGGGTGGACGTGGACACGGCCATCATCACCTCCACCGCCGCGGTCTTCGGCCCGCCCTTCGTGCCCCCCATCGCCGACGCCCTGGAGAACAAAGCGGTGCTGCTCTCGGGCCTCACCACGGGTCTGGTCGGCTATGCCGTGGCCAACTACCTGGGATTGGGCCTGGCCTGGCTGGGCAACTGGCTGGGCGGCTAGCGGTTCGCAGGTCATCGGTCGTAACGTCCCCGGCACGGCCCAACAAACCGTAGATGACCGATGTGGCGCCGGGCCGTGCCGGGGACATTGCGCATGGCACACGCGCGCACGCAGCGGGCCGGCTCAGCGAATGCGCCGGCACTGCCCCATGCCCGTGGTCGTCTGAATCCCCGCCCCGCCAACTGGCTGCAGCTCGGCAGAGCTGACGTCACAGACCCCTGACGGGGATTCCTCTCGGCCGGACAATTATACTTTCCT
>CAYZLP010000518.1:0-4375 GCA_964478635.1 uncultured Caldilineaceae bacterium | reverse complement strand
TGACGAGCCGCGGCCTGCGCGGCGTCCTGGACGGCGCCGCCGCCCGGCAGCGAAGCGCAGGCGGGCAGCAAACCCAGCGTGAGCACAACCGGCAGCGGGATCAACGGTTTTTTCAACATCGGTTTCGCTCCTTTTATGAAATCCTTCGCTAACGTCGTCCAAAGGCGACTTGGGTACCGGGCAAAAACGCCAGTACCAGAACGCCTGCATTCACCAACAAAGGCAGCATGATCGCCTGGAAGGTTGTTTGCCCGAGCAGGGCCAGCACCAGCATGATTAGATTCAGAATGGCCATTACGACGACGAAGAGCCAACCGGAGGGATTGAGCGACCAGATCCAGTTGGCGACGATGAACCAGATGACACCGACGATGCCGGACATGATGGCGGCAAACCAGAAAGCATTGGGGACAACGAACTTGTATTCGCCCAGGGCAGTCGTGATCGTGGTGGGCAGCCATCCCATATAGCGGGCGGCATCCATCAGGGCCAGAATGCCGGCGATGACGGCGAGCGCGGTCAGCAGGTATACGGCCCAGTTACGTTGTCGATTGGAGGGTAGGGTTGTCATTTGCGTGTTCCTTGTATTTGATTCAATTGCGCTGGTAACGAAGCCGTTCGGGGGGAAGCCATGCACAGGCATCCCGGTCAATCATGTTGCTCCGCATGGGGTGAGGCGGATGGCGCCGGCTCGGCGGTCTCGACAACGTGGGCCAGGGCATGTGCGCTCAGGTGAACGCGCTGGAAAATGTAGACTGCTACTGAAGCCGCCAAGATGACGGCGGCAATTGCGAGTCCGTAGGCCAGAATATCGACGCCTTCACCCAGCTCGCCGGCCACCTCGCCCACGAAGAGCACGGCGAGCATGACAATGATGACGGCAACCAGGTTCTCCTTTAGCTGATCCAGACCGTTGACCGATAACCATTCGGGCAGGTCTATTTCAGGCTCAATAAAGAGTTGATAGAGACCGATAGACGTGATGAGCAGCACGGTGCCGAGCAGGAAGACATCGATCAGCTCGATAAACTCGACACTGACCAGACGCGCGCCTTCGGCGCTATAGTCTCCATGGCGAAAGATCTCCAGAATGATGGATCCGGTGGTAATGCCCCCAAAGACAAAGATCGCCATTGCGCCGGCCAACAAACCCAACACCGCGATCAAGATCGCATAGCGTGACCAGCTAAAGAGCACTTTCATAAACGCACATTTCCTTCTGCTCCAGAAGCATTGAATTCGCCATCGAATTCTTGCCGCATCGATGGTGAAAAATATGAGTCCAGTTCCTGGGCTTGAATTACCCACGCCTCGACCTGCCGGCGGCTGGGCAGGCGCCAGACATGATGATCGATGGCCATAACCGCCATTTGCTGTAGCAGGCGCGACGGATCCGCAGCGGCAAGCCTGTTCAGCGTATCCACGCCAACAAACGTCAGCAGATCGGCATAGACCGAACCGATCCCCTTTACCCGGGTCAATTCCGCCTGCTGCGCGACAGCCAACAACAGATCTGCATTCACCTGGAGCCGTTCGGCCGTAACCGTACGCGACTCGGGTGTGGCGACGGCTGCCAGCAGGTGAGTTAGATCATGCAAATTGGCGCGCTGAAGCTTCTCGGCCACTTCTTCCGGCACGCTGGCCAAGAGGGTTACATCAAAGGGCATCGACCAGACTCCCGGCCAAAGGCTCGTCCTGACCGCCTAGCCACTCTACAGAAATGAGCGGCAGCCCGAGCGTATAGACGAGGTTCAGGACGCCGGCCAGCGCAGCCTGATCCGCCACTTCTCCCTGGAGAATCGTGACCGGCCCGACCCGGGCATGCTCATTCACCTCGATCTCCATGCCGCCCACAGCATCGGCCCAGTTAGGGTCCAGTTGGCCCTGCAGTTGGATTCGATACTGCGCCGGCAGGTGCAGCTTCAACATTTCCATGGAGTTGCGTTCCGTTTGACAGGGCTGCCGATTTCTATCCGAGGCGCGTGCGAACACAGCGATGTGAACCGCGGATGAATCAGTTACCGTTGATCAAGGAAGACGGATTCAATGCCTGTTGGCAGGTGATGAGGAGTGTAGAGGATCTGAAGCGGCAGCGCATGGGCCCAAATGGCCCAATAATGGCTACCTTT
The DNA here is from genome assembly GCA_964478635.1 of uncultured Caldilineaceae bacterium. GTDB lineage: Bacteria > Chloroflexota > Anaerolineae > Caldilineales > Caldilineaceae > JAGRCP01. The sequence goes on along the minus strand of CAYZLP010000518.1, from coordinate 2,246 downwards.
AGAGGAGTACGCCGATTTCGCGCGCCCGCACGACTGCATGGCGCCGGTTTTTGGCATCAAGCTTCTGATAAATGCTGATGGTGTGTTTCTGAACCGTACGCGGGGAGACAGTGAGCCGTTCGGCGATCTCTTTGTTGGTCAAGCGGTCGGCCAGCAGGAGAAGAACTTCCATTTCCCGATTGGTGAGATCAATTTCCGGCAGCGATGGCGCTTGAACCGAAGGAGACTGGTCGGACTGCCCAGACAATCCTGGTTGTGGCCGGTCTGCAGCGGACAGAATCGAGAGCAGATCCGCCACATAATCGGACGCTACTCCCTCGGTCTGCAGCGTGTGGAGAAGCGGGCCCAGGGCAGGCCCGGCGTCGGCCACCAGGCGCAACGCCCCGCCCGGCGCAGCCAGGAGTACGCTTTCACGCAGCGAATCCAATGCGGCCGCCTTGTCGCCCTGCACCAGGTGGAGCCGGGCCGCCAATGCGCCGATCCCAATCTGCCGGCGGACCATGCCGCTGCGGTCGGCGATCGTACTGCAGGTGCGCAAAAGAGCTGCGGCCTGATCTAGCGATTCGGCGCTTCCGAGTTCGATAAAGGCCCGGATGGCGACAAAAGCAGGTACGACGACCAATCCGACGATAACCTGCATCTCAAGATTCTGCAGGAACGCGCTCAAACGCGCAGGATCAATCGGCTCAGGTCTGACTTGGCGGGCCAGAGCCTCGACCAAAATGCGCACCTGGACCAGGGCATGATCTTCAACATAAGCCCGCATATCCTCCACAACAGCCGCCGCCTCATCCTGCCGCCCCGCTGCTGTGAGCGCAAGGGCCAAACCGGAGAGACTGTCAAGCACCGTGCGGCTGTGACATAGCTCGCGCTGCGCGACTACTGCACCAAACTGCTCGATGGCCGCCGCCAGATCGTGCCGCTGATAGCAGACCCAGCCCAAACCAAACCGGCCCCACCCCTCGAAAAGTGGCCGTCTGATCTCCTCACCGGCCTGAATCAGCGCCCTCGCCGTCTTCGCCATCGCAGGCAGGTCGGCCCGGTGATAGCATGCGTCCCCCAAGGCCAACAGGAGACGACAGCTGCGTACATCAACCGGGGTGCCCGCCCGAGCCTGGCGCAGATGTTCGATTTCTTCGACCACAGCCGCCGCGCCGCCCAGGCGATTCTGGGCAATGTAGTAATTGGCTTCGGCTAGGCTACGCGGTCCTACGAGTCCGTTCGGCAACAGTTGAAGGGCCTGCCCGGCATTATGAAACGACTCCTCGGCCGTTAGGGCTGCATGGGTCGGGTTCGAGCGCAGCGTGGCGATGAGACCTCGAAGAATTTTGCGCTGCTCGTTTGAATAGCCGCCATCGTCATGTTCAAGCGCGCTTTCCGCCTCTCCAGTCAGGGCGTAGACGGCCGGTACGCGGAAGCGGTAGTGGGCGACAAAAGCCCGGGCCACCAGAATCGCAGGTCGCTTGCCTGCACTGGCTGGCGTTGATGCCAGCCAGCGTTCCATGGCCATCCAGTCATCCTGCTCCATGGCTTGATAACAGGCCCGCTCGGTCAACTGAGCCGCCCTCAGCTCATCGCCGGCCTTTGCGGCATGTTCAATCGCCTCGCCAAATAGGCGCTCCGCTTCAAACCAGCGGCTGACGCGCGCATGCAGTGCGGCAATCGTTGCGGGTGATTCGGTCTGGTGCAGCCTGTGTTCGAGAAACTGTCGAAAGAGGTGGTGATAGCGAAACCAGTAGGCGGTGTTGTCCAAGCCAATTAGGAAGTTATTGGACTGAGCGGTGAGTTGAACCGCAGCGGACGAGGCGTCGGGCGCGTCGGCGTTGCCCGATAGTTCCGCACCCATGAGAACGGCGCACAGCGGTGCGCAAAAACGATCCAGAATCGAAGTGCGCAGGAAAAAATGTCGCTGTTCCGGCGACAATTCCATCAATACTTCGCTGAGCAGATACTCCATGACGACTTGATGGGAACTGCGGCCAAACTCCTGCAAAAACCGGTCGGGATCCGGATGTTCCCGCAGGGAGAGGGCCGCCAGATAGAGGGCGGCGGGCCAGCCCTCCGTACGCTCCTTCAGCAGCGCAACGGTCTCTGGAGAAAGCGTCGAGCCTACCGTGGCCTGAATCAGCTCGGTCGCCTCCGGCATACGAAACTGGAGCTGGACGCTACGGATTTCGGTCATTTGACGCCGCACCCGCATGCGCGCCAGCGGCAGGGGCGGATCGATGCGCGACATCAACGTCAGG
>CAYZLP010000517.1:0-4378 GCA_964478635.1 uncultured Caldilineaceae bacterium | reverse complement strand
ACTTGCTCAGGGCGAAGGCCGCCATGCTGTTGATGAGGAGCGTAATGGCCGTCGCCACGACGGTCACGATGACGCTGTTCTTGAGATAGGTCAGAAAATTGAAGCGGGCCAGGGGCTCCACATAGTTTTCCCAGGCCAGATCGAAATGCTCCACCGGCTCCCGGTCGTTGATGTTGACCCCGATGATTTCCTCTGGATTGGCGGGGTCGATCATCTGGGCCTCGATGCCCACGCGGCGCACCTGGGCCAGTTCGGCCGTCGTGCCGTCCTCCGACGTCACGGTGAAGAGGGGCAGGGGCTCGTCGTACCCTTCCACCTCCACCATCTTCTGGCTGAAGGGCAGGATGGTCGGCGGGAATTGAACGAGCGCCGCCGGGGTCTTGAACGATGAGAGCACCAGCCAGAGCACGGGCCCGAACATGAGAATCGTGCCAAAGGTCAGGTAGGCGTAGGTCAGGATATCGGTGAAATGGAGGCGGCCTTTGCCCCGGGTGCGGGTCAGAAAGGAGCCGACATCGGATGAAAGAAACATGGCGTATTTCCCGTTCCTGAGATAATGCGATGTTAGACCGCTTCGGACGAGCGACCCAGCCAGAGCTGGATCATGGTAAAGATAAAGAGCGTAATCCCCAACAAAACCGACGCGGCCGCGGCCAGGCCAAAGCGCTGGGGCTGACCGGAGAAGCCGGTGTTGTATATGTATTGCACCATGAAGAGCGTAGACGTACCCGGCCCGCCGCCGGTCAGAACGTAGACCTGGTCAAAGACCTGAACCGCGCGGATCAAAGCCAGAACCAGCACAACGAAGAGCGTGGGCATGAGCAGCGGCAGGGTAATTGCCCGAAAATCCTGCAACGGGCTGGCCCCGTCCATGGCGCTGGCCTCATAGATGTCGGCCGGTATGGACTGGAGGCCGGCCAACAGGATCAAGGTATAGAAGCCCATCTGCGCCCAGATGCTGACGAAGATCACCCAGAACATGGTCCAGTCGGCATTGAGTAGGAAGAGCACCTTTTCCCGTCCCATGGCGACGAGCATGGCGTTGATCAAGCCATCGCGCTGAAGGATCCACTTCCAGATGAGAGCCACCACCACGGGCGAAAGCAATACCGGATAGAAGTAGACGCTGCGGAAGAAGCCCCGCCCCTTGATGCTGCGGTTGAGGATCAGGGCCGTCACCAGGGCGAAGAGAATCATGCCGAAGACTTGGAAGATGACGAAGAAGCCCGTGTTCCAGACCGCACGCCAGAAGCGATCTTCGACACACGTATTCGGATCGAAGATACTGGCGCAGTCAAAGAGAACCTGATAGTTGGCAAAGCCAACAAAGGGACGATCGCGTAGGAAGAGGGCCGTGCCGCTGGTCATGGCGTAATAGAAGTTGAGCAGCATGGGAAAGAGCACAAAGATGCCGAAGACCAGCAGATTGGGCAGCACAAAAAAATAGGCCATATTCTTGCTGCCGATGAACCGCTGAAGCGGATCAAGCACCAGATCGGCCGCATTCATGATCAGGGCATAAATGCTATAGAGGAATTGATTGATCACGCTGCCGACGCTGCGACGGCGGGATGTCGACGAGGTGCTTTGGGCCATGACGCGCCCTCCGGTGCGTGGTAGGCGGAATCACAGAGAAGGGGGTGGGTGCATTCCGGGAATGGACCGGTACCGGTACGGTTGCCAAGAAGGGCGTTGGCCCATTCCCGGAATGCGAACTCAACTACTGCTCATCATGCCCTACTGGGCTTCGGCGATGGCGGCGTCCACATCTTCCTGCATGCGGACCATGGCCTCGTCCAGCGTCAACTCACCCACGAGCACCTGGGTCAGGCGGTCGCGAATGGCGTTGAACATGGCCCGATTGTAGGGATAGCCCTGGAAGTAGAGGGCGATGGGATCGAGCTTGGGCACCTGACTGGCGAAGACGGAGAGCGCGTCGGCCGCCAGTTGGGAGTCGGTGTCATACTCGATGCCCGATTCGGCCAGGCCCAGGTGACCCGGAATGAAGAGGGAGCGGCCATAGAACTCGGCCAGGACGTCCGCCTGGGAGAGATAGTCCATGAGCCGGCCCACTTCTTCGGGATGCTCGGTGTCGGCGATCGCGACCAGGGCCGCGCCGCCGGGAACGCCGGTGCAGGCGGCCGGACCGCAAGGATTGGGTACCGCGACCCAGTCGAAGGCGTCACCGATCAGCTCATTGAACTGACCGATCTGCCAGGAGCCGCTCATGTACATGACGATCTGGGCGTTGACGAACTGCTCGTTGGCCGCCGCATAGTTGCCGCCGGCGCCCATCCAGACATCGGGAATCATGGTGCCGTCGGCGTGCCAGTCGACCAGGAGTTGGGCCATGGTGCGGAAGCCCTCGTCATCCAGGGCCGGGTAGCCCTCATCGTTGAAGAGCTGCGCGCCCTGGCTGATGGCCGGGCCGCCAAAGCGATGGCCGGTGCGATCCATGGCCATGGCGAAGGAGGTGCCCGTGGCCTCGGCAACCTGGCGGGTCAGATCGGCCCACTCTTCCCAGGTAGCGTCGCCCGTGGGCAACGCGATGCCGGCCTGGTCGAAGAGGGTCTTGTTAACGAAGGGACCGGTAACGGTGAGCTGGGTCATGAAGCCCGGGATGCTGCTCTCGTCGCCGGCCTGGCGCATCCAGCTCAGGAAGGGACCGAAGTTCTCTTCCCAGTAGGCCGGGTCGGAGAGATAAGGCGTCAGGTCCAGATAGTACTGGGAGAGACCACCCAGGTCGGTGACGCGGGCCAGGTCAGGACCTTCGCCGGCAGCGAGCTGAATGGGCAGGGTTTCCAGGATGCCCGTGGCATAGGGCACGGTATCCAGGACGACCGTAATGTCGGGATTCTCGGCTTCGAAGCGATCCAGCAGTTCGCGCAAGACCGCGCCTTCATTGCCGTCATCGTACCAGGTGATGCGCAGCTCGACGCCGTCACCGGACGGTTCCTGGGCAGCTTCTTCCGCCGGCGCTTCCGTGGCTTCCGCTTCAGCAGCCGGAGCCTCCTCCGCGGGCGCTTCGGTGGCGGCAGCCTCTTCGGCCGGTGCGGCGGGCGCCGGCGCCGCCGCAGGTGCGCAGGCCGCGAAGATCATGGATGCAACCACCATGACAACGAGCAAGAGCCAACTTCGTTGTGTTCGCATTGTCAATTTTCCTCCAAGGGTCTGCAGTTGAATGAACCTAGTTGACTGAACAACGTACTCTCTATCCGAAAGCGACCGGGGGTCGCGGACAGAACAACGGGTAAATTACGTCAACTCAATCGTCGGCAAGCCGACCAATGCGGCAAAGGCCCGCAGGGCGGGGCGCACATCGCCATACGTCAGGTTGAGATGATGCTCCAAACCGAGCTGCATGATGCGGTCGAAGACTTCAACGGCCGGCCGGTCAAAGCGAATGACGCCGCTGGTACCGCTGAAGCTCTTGGGCGCCCGCAGCATCTCACCGCCGCCAATCACCAGGCGATAGTCGTGCAGGCCACCCTCAACTCCCTGACGATGCAGCCGGGCCAGGGTCACCCGCCCCGGCTTGAGCGGAAACTCAAACAGAAAGGGCAGCTTGCGGTTGCTGTGGACCGTCCCCAGAATCGCACCTTCCGGGTCGGCCATGCTGACAGGCGCCAGGCCGCAGTGCCAGAGGACGCCCGTATCGCTTGCCGCCTCGATGGAGACAAGGTCGGCCACAAAGGCCTGGGCCCCGCTGAGGGCCTGCAGCAGCATTGACGTAAGGGTGCCGTTGACGTCCGCCTCACAGCTGGCGGGACAGCCCTCTTCACCCAGCAGGCTCATGGCCCCGCAGGCCGCGCAACCCAATTCGGTGAAAAACTCCGGCCAGCAGCGGACGGCCACGCCGCCCAGTGCTTCCGTGTCCGCCAGCTCGCGCAGGGCGCAGTAGACGCCGGCCGTGCCGGCGGTCGCCGTCTGATCCAGCGTCGCCGCATTGGGGACAAGCCGCGCCAGATGGTCGACGACCTCCTGCCGCGCGGCGGAAGAGACAGCGGCCGCGGCGGAGAGCGTTTCGGTCAATGCAACGGGTCGTACGGCAACGCCAAAGAGCGCATTCAGATGGGCGGCGTCATAGGCGCAGGTGTCGAAACCTGAGGGATACTCGCCGACGACGCCAATCCGCGCGCCCTGCAGCGCGCGTCGGGCAGCGCCTGCCCGGGCCAACGGTTCTACCGTCTCCACTATCATACTATCTTGCACCGGTGCCAGCAAGTGTTGATAAGGAATACCCCTTCGGGTCAGGGCATGCCCTGCGAGATTGATCCCGCAGAGACTGTTGAGCAGCAGGCGCCCCCCTGTGCGCTCGTCGGGCACGGCCCACAGGAGCAAGGGGACGCCCAGGGGCCGGGCAGCCGCGGCAATTTCG
>CAYZLP010000516.1:0-4379 GCA_964478635.1 uncultured Caldilineaceae bacterium | reverse complement strand
GCGAGCGTGCTGCCAAAAATCAGAATCCACACAATCACCGAAAATACGACCGAGAGCACCCCGATGACGATCCATTTGGTCTGCTGACGCTCGACCGAATTTGATGTCCGCACGTAGCGGTAAATCTGCAGGCTTGCGCCAAAGAGGACGAGCGCGACGAGGACGACTTGGAGCGGGTAGGTCACCTCTGTCGGCAGTTCAATGATGCCGTTGATGTCGAAGTTCAACACGGATATGAGCAACCCGGTGACGACCATGGGTATATACGCCCAATGGGGCGCAAAGCGACCGTTGGGAATCAAATAGAGGAAGGCAAGCATGACGATCCCGCCCGAAAAGCCGATCACCAGTGCGGCGACGAAGAAAACCGGCGCACTCCCCGACCAATCGTTGTCGCCAGAGACCATCATGACGGGAAAGACGATCAGCGCCAGCGCGACGATCAGCCCGAGCCAGCTGACAGCCTGACGCCAAAGAATCAGGCCGGCCAAAGCCCAGTAGACCAGCAGCAAAATGATCGGCGAGACGGTCATGGCCGTGGCGTACGCATGGGGCGTCAATCCCCTGGACGCGAGCGCCGCCATCTCTGCCGACGAGACGGCAAGAAAGTTGCACGCGCCGCCGGACCCCAACATGCCCGGACAGGGGATCAACATGTCCGTATAGTCAGATGCCAGATCGAAGACATAGTAGACGAGGTTGGCGAGTGCAATGAGCGCCAGGCCGGCCAATGCGCTCCAACGCACGACTGTGTTTGATTGTGGGGATGGAAAGGTAGTGGTTAGATCCTTCAGCAACACGTTGGCGTATCCTCGCTTGAACTGGTGCGATGCATGCCTTCGTTGTCGACAGAAGTCGGACTTTTGGCAAAAGTCCGACTTCTGAGCCTCGACGTCAACCTGCGCCTGGCCCGGGCGTGGCGCCGAGCTGCTGCATCATGGCCATTTGATCCATCTGGCCCCAATGCTCCACGATCTTACCGCCATCGATGCGCAAGATGTCGAAGACCGGGATAGAGAAGCGCTTGCCGGAAGGGGGTATGCCCAAAAACTCGCCCTCCTGCGTGCCACTCCAGGTCAGACGGAGGACGACTTTGTCACCCTCGGCCACCGTGTCGTCAATGGTGGCTTTGAAGTCCGGAAAAGCGCTGCGCAACATGATGGTCGCCGCTTTGTTGCCCTCACGGCCGGCTGGCGTGCCGGGCGGCATTTCTTCGTGCTCGACGAAGTCCGGCGCAATCAACTCGTCGACGAGATCGATGTTGCCCCGATTGAAGACTTCCTCGATCAGCCGGCGAGCAACGGCCTTGTTCTGTTCGATTGACATAGGTGGTTCTCCTTGTACGTTGAAGCTGTCATGGATAGTAAGCGGTTCTTGCCGTTTGGACAAGGCGCATATCAGGCCGCGGCGGCTTCCAACTCGTAGACCGTGCTGTCACCGGCCAGATAGCGCAGGCCAATCGGAGCCAGCGCCGCCAGATACGCAAGGGTCGCCAGCGGTGTCAGCACTTTCGTCTGCCAGGCGGCTATTTCCGCGCCGCCTGCCACGCCCAAGAAAAAGAGGACCGAACCGATAATCATCAGCAGCGCTGACCACCGCGCGATGCCGCCCTTCCAGAGCAGGCCGGCGCCCAGGGCCAGAAAACCAACGAATGCCAACAAGGACGGAAGCATGAGGAGAAGGCCCCCAGGGGCAGTCTCCATCACGCTCCAAATTGACTCATTGAGCCCGGCATTGACGATACCCATCTGCACGATTTTGAGGGCGGCCGCGACGGTGGACATCCCCCAGCCCAGGCCCAGGATCGCACAGATCAGCCCGAATACCGGGGCCCGTTGCCCCAGGATGCGGGCCAACTCAAACGTGACGGGAATCATGAGCAAGAACCCGTAGGCCGCAAAAATGCCGTCGACCCAGCTGTCGGTTCCGAAGGGGGTCAGGCCGATACCCAGCACATAGGCGGCCGAGCCGAGGGCCAAGAGTAGCGGCGCCAGAACAAAGGCCAGACCCAAGGCTTTCCGCTGCAAAGTTTCATAGGTGTTCATGATTGTTCTCCTGTCACTTGAGAGATTGAAGACTGTCAACGCTCAGGAGGATACCCCACCCGGTTTCCCGCTGTCTTGGGGGCATGACCCTATCTTGGTCGGGAAGTTTTCCCGGGAGTGGGAGATACCCTTGTTCGGTCAATCGATAATCGGCTTGCTCGATCGGCCTCGGTACCGGCGAGCCAGCCATCGAGAGGGCGCCCACTACTTCTCGTCCCTCCCCAAGCCATTGTCAGAGATTGAACACGCTCGGTCAGATCGGGGACCACTCACTTTGGGGGGCAGAATCCAAGATAGACCCGGTCAGATCACGTTGATGGACAGTCGCACAAATGCATAGTATCATATTGATACTATGTAATAGTAGTATCAATACAGGAGTAGAAAATGGCAACCTACACGGAACGCGTCCAGACACTATTGACAAAAGAGCAGTATGCGCGTCTGTTGGCATTGGCAGAGCAGGAACAGAAATCGCTCAGCGTGATCATTCGCGAAGCGGTGGTGGAGCAATATTTCGTGCAAATCGACCAACAGAAGCGCCGGCAGGCGCTGGACGCGTTGTTGTCGCTCGAAGCGCCCGTGGCTGATTGGCCGCAGATGGAAGCAGAAATTGAACAGGGAGCGTTGGATGAGTGACGCGCCGTTTTTTCTGGACGTTAACGTGCCGATGTATGCCGCGGGCAAATCGCACGCCTACAAGGCCGCGTGTGCCTGGGTGTTGACCGAAATTGCTCATGCCCGCCTGGATGCGGTGATCGACGCGGAAATCGTGCAGGAGGTTCTCTATCGCTTTGGAGCGATCGGGCGCTGGCAGACAGGTGTGCAAATGGCAACGAACCTGCTGGCGCTGGTGCCGACTGTACTGCCGGTCACGGTCGCGGAAATGGAGACGGCAGTGACGCTATTCGGCCGCTACGGGCCACAGGGAGTCAAAGCGCGCGATGTGGTACACGCCGCCGTCATGCACACCCATGGAATTACGCACATCATTTCCACCGACACACACTTTGATCACATCGAAGGGATCGTCCGCCTCGATCCGCAGACTTTGCATGCCGGCCGGTAAACAGCGTTACGTTTGGTCGGGCAGGCGATTCTGAAGACCTACATTCTCAATGGAGAACGAACGCGCAGTGCAAAGAACTGCTTGACTCTAACATTGTGTCAGAGAGTAGCATATGCCTCGGGAATTGCCCAAGCGTTGTTACGAGCTTGATCACATCACGGTAAGGAGTCAATCAGATGGCAAACGAAAGCAGTGGACGCTTATCCTTCGGTAGTCGTATTCTTCGCGGCGGCGTAATCGTCCTGGCCTTCATCGGCTTAATCTTCTCGATCTGGTTCACGTTGTCGACGGTCAGCGAAGTGAGCGTAATCGATCAGACGTCGGGTGGATACGAATACCCTTTTGAAGGCTGGACCGGCACGCCGACCGACTACGGCACCTGGTATGCCACGCCGACCGGTCTCTTTTTTGATGGCCGTGCAGCGGACCTACATATCAACTGCACGACCGGCCGACTCGTCATCAGTGTATTGAGTACAATCGACTATAACTTCCGAGATTTCAGCGACCGTGCCAAGGTCGTGCATCAGCCCCAAATGACCTGTCGCGAACGAGGATTCGACACATCTGCCTGGGATGACATTGACGATCCCCTGAATCTTTACGCCGAGTTGCAGTCGCCCGCAAACGTGAGTAACGAATAGCGTATTACCTCTCGCAAAAGTGGGCCATTCAGCAGATTCGTCGCGGCCTCTTCCAGGCATTTGGGGCATGGCTGATACCGAGACCCTAGTTCAAATCGGCGTGAATACCACGACAGAAATCCGGAGCTTCTACCTCTGGCAGCAACTGTATCAGGATTTCTGCCGGGATTCACTACATGGCAAAGCGTCGGCGCAACCCGTCCATAAAGAGGCGTTCCGGCAATATTTTGACAAGCTTGGGCACGATCCGGGCATCGCGGCCGACCCGGTAGCGCAGCTTGGGCCGCGGGGCCTGCACGATAGCGAGCACCGTGTCGGCCACTTTCTGTGGATCTTCGCCGTGCTCCACGCTCTCCAGATGGACCCGGCGCACGTGCTCGCGGACGCCGTCGTAATCCGTAATCGGGTGTGCGGGCGCATGAACCGCGGTCGCCACGATGTCGGTCTTGAAGAAGCTGGGTTCCAGCAGCGAGACATTCACGCCAAACTGGGCCACTTCCGCGGCCAACGTAGACGCGTACCCCTCCACCGCATGCTTGGCCGCAGCGTAGAAGCCCTCGCCGGGAGTGGCCACCAGCCCCGCCAGCGAACTGACAAAGATGATCTGCCCCGCCCGGCGGG
>CAYZLP010000515.1:0-4385 GCA_964478635.1 uncultured Caldilineaceae bacterium | reverse complement strand
TTGGAGGCGTTGACGACGATCAGCCAGCGTTCGGGCAGCCGGTAGAGGAAAATGTCGTCCACAATCGTGCCGTCGGCATAGAGGAGCAGGCTGTAATGGGCGTCCATGACGGCCATGGTGGAGACGTCCCAGACCTGCACATGATTCAGAAAGCGCTCGGCGTCGGGGCCGCGCAAATCGAACTGCCCCATGTGATCGATGTCGAAGAGACCAGCCGCCGTGCGCACCGCGTGATGCTCGGCCGTGGGGCCGGTAGGATACTGAACGGGGAGTTCCCAGCCGGCGAAATCGACCATGCGGCCACCCATTTCCACATGGGTTGCGTAGAGGCGTGTCCGTTCCATGCCCGTGTCATCCTTTCAGGCGCGCGCCGTAGGCTGCGCGAATGGTGGCGACGGTGCGAGGGCAGGCGGCAGTGAGACTGGTAAATCCCGACGGAAATGAACCTACACTTTCTACCAGAGGTAGGAGTGCCGAATTTCCGCCGTGGCACTGGTACTGAGCACCGTCGAAGCATTTACGCCGCAACGTACTAGGCGGTCAGCCAGGCGGCAATCTGCTCGTTCACAGCGTCGTGCGAGAAATAATTGATATGATGGATGTCCGACTGAAGCGCCCAGACCCGCCGCCGTTCCTCGGGAATGGGAAAGCCCGGGGCATCCCGGTCGATGGCGTAGGAGCCCTGTGTGGGCACAACGCCATCATTTTCCTCACCGAAGAGCTGGTCTACCACCATGTCCTGGGCCTTGGCCTTGAGCTGGGCAAACCACTGTTGCTCACCCGGCTGGAAATCGGCTGTCAGGGCATAGTAAGTGGCCTCGTGTCCGACTCCTGCGTTGAGCATGCGCAGGAAATCGCCGCCGGGCCACATGCTGTTGAGCCCGCTCAGCTTGGCCAAACCCGCATGGCCGACAACCTTGACCAGGGTCAGGATGGCCTCGAGCGTCAGCGTATAGACGTTGTCCGGCAAATTGGTCAGCAAATTGGTATAGCGGTCGATCAGGTCGATCCAGTTATCGCCATCCGCCAATATGGTACCGCGCAGGGGTGCGGCCACGAAAATCGCCCGGTGGACGCGCAGCGTCCGGCCGCCCGTTTCCAGCGCGCTGAGTTGCTCGGTAAGCACCCGGCCCACCAGTCCGCCCCGGCTGTGGGTGACGATATCCAGATCCAGCGAAAGGTCGTCGGGCATGCTGTTCAGCAATGTCTGGATGTTCTCCAGGGGTGAGGCATGGAGGCTGGGGTGGTTGAAGGCGAAGATGCGGCCACCGTAATGATTGGCGATCTGGGCAAAGGCCCTGCTTTTGCTCAGGCCGTAGAAGGCAATCTCACCCATGCTAAAAGTGCCGTGAAGGAGCAGGAGCGCCCGACCCTGCCGGAGGAGTTCCCAGTCGGGTTCACCGGCGATTCGATCGGCGCTGACCATGCGCAGGCCGTAGGGGCGCTTTTGCTGCTCCCATTTGCGCACGAACGCGTTGACCCCCTCGCCCACAATCTCATCCGTCGCCCACATGACCATGCGCACCACCCGCCGGCCCAGCTTGCTGATGGGTCCGCGGCGCTCGCTGTCGCTCTCAGTCGTGGGCGCGCTTTCCCGGGGCAGGTAGAAGCGTAGCTCCCGGCTGCGGCGCTGGCCACCCGTTTCACCCTCCGGGAAGATCCAGCGGCTCAGGCCCTGCTCGTCGGTGTAGAGGACGGCATAGCCCCGGTTGGGTCTTGGCTGTTCGGCGCGCAAGACAATCGCCGACTCGCCGCTGCGGGTTGTTGCCCGCAGCGAGGAACGCCGTTGACCATCCGGCCCGACGGGCGCCCGGTCTTCCGCAACTTCCATCTCGAACATGAGCGACGTCTCCATGCCCTCGGCATCCAGGGCATCGACCAGACTCTGCTCCTGTGCGCCCCGGTTGGCCGACCGCACGTGGGCCCGGGCATCGACTACTTCGACATTGCCCACAATGTCCGGCGCCTCCAGCGTATAGCCCGGTTCAATCGGAACAGGTTCGGTACGGCCGGTCAGGTCGGTCATGATTGGCTCCTTTCTATACCTCTATGCGCGCCGCCGGATGGGCAAAGACCGTATAGGCCAGCCAACTCGGATCGCCGCCGGCGCGGGCGGCCAGGCGGGCAGTTTGGACGGCCTGGGCGATGGTTGCGCCGCGGAGCAGTTCGTCGTAAATGGTGCGGGCAAAGGCCAGGGCGCTGTCATCATAGACGCTCCAGTAGGCGCCAATGAAGGCGGCCGCGCCGGCGCGCAGGAATTGAGGCGCCCAACCGCCCACATCGGTCAGGGAGAGATCGCTGCGCCCCAGTTGGCACGCATTCAGAAAGACGAGCGGCCGGGCATTGCCCAGATTCTGGACCAGTCCGCTAATATCCTCCGGCACGAGCTGATCGCCGTCCTGCAGCTCCATCCCCGAGTGGTTGGGATCGGGTGCGCGGAAGACGCCGTGGCCGGTGAAGTGCAGTACGTCGTAGACGCCTTCGGTCAGCGCGTCGGTGACGTCCAGATAGGTGGCCGGAATATCGTCGACCTGCCGTTCTGCGCCCGCCAATCCGGTGATGTAGTCAAACTCATGCTGGGCGTAGGCCAGGCCCGAATCGCGGGGCGCGATCAGGCCAATGCGCTTGGCGGAAAGGATCGGCTGCTGGCCGATGCCTGGCATCCAGCGGGTCATGGCAAAGGCTTCACACAGGAAGGGCCCCTCGACAATGCGCCCATCCTCCCGGCCGACCAACTTGCACAATTCCCAGGGAATCCACGGCTCTTCGGATTGAATCTGTATCTCTTGGATGCGATCGCGCAGCGACCAGAACAGGGTCTGCAAATCTTCGGGGAAGAGCGTTTGAAAGAGTTGTGCGCCCTTGCGCGCCATGCGGCGCTCGGCTTTGCGCGCATCTTCCTCGGTCTTCAAGGGCAATCGCTCGACATCGCGGAAGAATTCCTGGAAGTAGCCGGGCGGTGACGTGCGCAGCCGTACCGGACCGAAGGGTTTCAAGTTGAGCCCCAGGTCGGGATCGACCGCGCTGAGGCGCAGCGTAATCTCGGTTTCGTTACCCACGGGCCGTTCGAGGATGAAGAGACTCAGGTCGGGCGCTTCGGGTTCCCGGCGGGGCAGGGGCATGGTGGGCGACGTGTCCGTTTTTTTGTCCACACTTTCGGTGATTTCGGCCGTGTAGGTCATGTAGCCAAGGGGTTGTCCTTCTCGAAAGGCGTAGATCTGCAAGGCGCCGGCCCCCAAGGTGGTGGCGCGCAGCTTGAAGAGCACGGGCAGGGTGGAGCCCGGGCCGGCCACAGTAATGGTTGCCATGTCCGTCCCTTCGACCGAGAAGCCCTGCACGGGCCTCACCAGTACGTCCAGCGTGCCGCCGGTTGCGATGGAAATGGGCAGCGAACCGGCAGGCGATTCGCCGACCGCCGTCAAGCTGACGAGCAGGGAAGTCACCTCATCCAGCGCGATTTCGGCCGGACCCGTAGCGACCAACGCACGACTGTCAGAGGGCGGTTGGGCAGGGGCAGGCTTCGCGGCCGGCGTCGGCGGATCTCGGGGAACAAAGGACTCCAAGTCTATTTCAGCAGACGGGGGCGCCGAAATCGTGAAATCGGCAGGCGGAAAATCGGGCGCCGCTGCTTCGGCATGTTCCTCAAAGAGCTGCGCTTCATCCGCCGCCCCCTCCAGGGCTCGATCTTGGAGAATGACGCCGGCAGGATGGCCATCCTGCATGACGACGGCCCGTTCGACATCCCGGGCGTCCGCGTAGGGTGTTAGGATCTCGGCGGGACGAAAGCCGGCCACAAACGCAGAGAGCGCTGCTTCCGGCGGTGCGTCCTGGAGCCAGCCGGCCAGCTCTGCAGCTGTCGCGAGGGTGTACGTAAGGGGTTCGCCGTCATGCTGAATGATGATGCCGGCCAGGCTATCCTGGACGACGCGGCTCAGGCGCGCGTGGGCGCGGGCGGCGCTCAGGCGAGCATGAAGAAGCAAGAAACGGGGATCGGCTGCTGCTTGAGCGAACATTGGGCACCTTTCACCGCATGAACCATACCGGAAGCGCAATCGAGTTGAAGCAATGGCGTCGTGGGGCGTCCGGCCGTCGGACGCCGGACTTGTTCTCAGAACCTATCCGAAAATTCGGTTGTGAGTCCCGCCACCTCTCTAGCCAACATGTTCGCCACAGAGAATTTTCGGACAGATGCTTAGTGTACCCACCCAGTTTTTGCCTGTCAACCGGCGAAATTTGGGGTCCAGCACTCCGCAATCTACCGTTTATGGACCGCGGAACAAACCGGATACGGCGGACTTGTCATGAGCCTATCGAACGATCGGACGGGTTCCGTAACTATTCAGCCATCGGCCAAATAGAACGCGGATTGAGCGGATTAGGCGGAT
>CAYZLP010000514.1:0-4386 GCA_964478635.1 uncultured Caldilineaceae bacterium | reverse complement strand
TGGATGGCTGGAACGTGCCGGCGGTTGGAAAACGCACGTTTCAGGTAAACGGACACACGTCGAACTCACCGTCTGCCCCCATGACGAGTGGATCCGAACAGAAATTTCCATATAGTTGCCACGAGAGCCAAGGCAGCCGAATTCTCGTCGAGATAGTCACTCCGATCTGTAATAGGCAGACCTTTGCACCACGGTGGCGAAGAATATTAATGTTAGCGCACGTCGACCAGGAACACGATGGTTCTATCAGCCAATCGGCGATTCTGGCTACAAAACTCTACCCTCCAACCACCTCAACCGAACTAGTACCGCGTCCGGAACTTGTGGCCCACCTTGAACGCAATCGCCATCGGGCACTGACGCTCATCTCAGCGCCGACCGGATATGGAAAGAGTACACTTGCAGGGGTGTGGTTAGAGAAGAGCGCAGCGCCCGGCTGCTGGGTTTCGCTGGATGACGATGATGATGACCTTCACATTTTCGTTGCGTACGTAGCTGCCGCAATCCAGTCCATTGCACCTGATTCTATGCTTCACACGCGGGCGCTCCTGAAGGCGCCTCTCTTCCCTCCGCCGGAAGCCGTCGCCCGCACGTTGCTCAACGATCTGGAACAGATTCCGCGCCGAATCGTTCTTGTGCTGGACGACTTGCATACCATCCGGTCACAGCCAGTTTATGTTGTTCTTGCCGAACTGTTGCGCCATCCCTCCCCCAAGTTACACCTGGTGGTAATCAGCCGGCGTGATCCGCCGCTGCCGCTACCGTTCCTGCGTGCACATAATCAGCTCACGGAACTCCGCACCCGAGACCTGCGCTTTTCCAACATAGAAACAGCCGGGTTCTTAGCCAAAACACTGAATCGTGAAATCGACGATGCGACGGCAGAGGCGTGGACGACACATACCGAAGGGTGGGTCACTGCGTTGAGCCTTGCCGCAATGGCGCTGCGCCAGCGCGCTCAAGACGACATACATCTAGACGACAGGCCGATTGACAGCCATCACTTACAGCAATATCTGCTGGTGGAGGTCATAAGCCGCCTGGATCCGGTCTTCCGTGAATGGCTGTTGACCATAGTCTGGCTGGATCGTTTCTGCCCGGCGCTCTGTGCGGCGGTCCGCCAAGCAGACTCTGGGGCCGCGCGCGACGAGCTCGCAGGTGAAGCGTTTGTGCAGTGGCTCCAAGACAACAATCTCTTTGTCATTGCGCTGGACCGCGACAATCATTGGTTTCGTCTGCATCATCTGTTTCGCGAACTGCTGCAGAATTGGGGGCGAAAGCAGTACGGCGATGGCGATATCGCTGGGTTACATCGCCGCGCCGGCGCCTGGTTTGCCCGCCAGGATCTTCCGGACGAAGCGATTCGATACCTAGTTTTGGGCGGCGATATTGCCGAGGCCGAAAAGGTTGTACTGCGGCATCGCTACGCCTTGATGAATTCCGAACAATGGAGCAGGCTCGAACGCTGGCTGCACCAGTTTCCGGACAGTGTGGTAACGTCCAGCGCGATGCTCACGAGCACGGTCGCGTACATCAGTATGCATACCGGTCAGCCCCAGAAGGTAAACCGCGCGCGTCGTCAGGCGGAATTATTGCTGGCCGGACAAGGGCCACAACCAGGCGAATACAACGCTCTGCTAGGTGAGGTGTTGACTCTAAAGGCCGTGCATGCGATTGGCACCGGCGACCACACAGCACTTGACGTCCCTCTGCAGCGTGCGCTGCAGTTATTGCCGGCAGATGCACTTCTGGTGCGCTCTATCGTCTATGGCGCATTTGCCGCAGACTTACAGATGCGCGGCCGTTTTGCGGATTGTTGCCGGTTGCTCGAAGAATCTATGGACGACCCCCAGTGGACCCCCAGAGTTCGGACACAGATCATGGTCTATCTTTGCCTGGTGTCGTTCTTGCAGGGCGATCTGATGGCGACTCAGACATGGGCTGAGCGAGTCGCGCGGACCTCTGAAAGACGCCTCCTGGCTGAGCCTTTATGCATCGCCAGGCACTTTCTGGGTGTAGCTCACTACTTGCGCGATGAGTTTGGCGCTGCGGAACCGTACTTGACTGCGCTGGTCGAAACCGATGTAGGAGCGGCGCAGTCGCACATGAGCATGGGGGGGTTTGCGCTCGCGCTGATCTATGATAGGCGGGGCGATTCCAGGGGAGCAGACGCCGTCATTGAGCGGCTCCGCACCTATTTCCAGGCTGCTGACAACGCCTTTGCGTCGGAATTGGTCGAGGCCTTCAAAGTTGAACTGGCCGTGCGCCGTGGAGACCTGGATACAGCAAAGCGCCTGCAGATCGGCCTCAGCTTTGACAACAGATCGCCTCTCTGGTTCTTCTACATTCCCCAGTTGACGCCAATCAAGCTCTTGTTGGCAGAAGGGATACCAGAAGCGCTCAGCGATGCCCGTACAACCCTCGAAGAGTTTGAAGAGCAGATGCGCAGGATAAACCGCAACCTGGCGCGTTTGGATGGACTTGCTCTGCTTGCCCTTGTGTGTGAGGCCCAAGGCGACACCGATTCTGCAGAGGCGAACTTGACCAAAGCGCTGCTCCTTGCCCGAGGCGCCGGTCTGGTGCGTCCGTTTATCGATTTAGGACCGTCCATGGCCGATCTGTTGCGCCGCTTACGCGAGCGTGATGATACAATGACTGAAGCAACAAGAGCCTTCGTCGCGCAGATCCTGGCTGCCTTTCCGAACTCGGCGCCGATTTCTGCAGAGCAGGTGTTGCCACCCGGTCATGGAACGCAAACCGCTTCCGCCACGGGACCTCCACTGGAACCGCTGACTGCGCGCGAGCTTCAGATCTTGCAGCAATTGACGACCGATCGCACTCCGGCGGAAATAGCCGCCGAGTATGTCGTCTCGGTTGCCACGGTCCGCTCTCAAATCAAGAGCATCTATCGCAAACTTGACGTGCACAGCCGTATCGAAGCTGTGAATCGCTGCCGCGAATTGAACATCCTCTGATCGCTCCAAAACCCTATCCCCAACACATCCCCAATCTTGGGG
This sequence comes from uncultured Caldilineaceae bacterium, assembly GCA_964478635.1. Classification (GTDB taxonomy): domain Bacteria; phylum Chloroflexota; class Anaerolineae; order Caldilineales; family Caldilineaceae; genus JAGRCP01. The sequence continues at coordinate 1,369 of CAYZLP010000514.1, read as the reverse complement.
ATGAAATGTGAGGCCACCCGTTGTAAGGTCTTATGTGTTCCTGCATACCGCTTGCTATCGCACTGTCGTGCAGTTGCGGCACGAGTGCTTTTCTCGCAAAGGTCAACGATGAAATTATGTCGGGGCGAGCGCTATCCATTTGACTGCGCCGGTATCTATGAAATTCACGTGTTGGGCATAGTAGGCCCCCATATGTCGGACTATTTGGCCGGGATGTATCCCGCTCAGGTTAGATCTTCCGTAGCGCCGGACGTGGCCGTAACGGTCCTGACCGGCTGGCTGCCGGATCAGGCTGCGCTTAACGGCGTCCTGAACACGCTGTACGATCGTCGCTATACGCTCACGCGGGTACAACGGGTCGGGGACGGTAGCCCGCAAAATCAAGATAGCCACGCAGAAGTGTAGGAGCTATACCGTGTTGGACTGGTCGGCATACCTGCCGCGCCCCGGCTAGGCGACCAGGTAATAAATAGCTCTTGTGTTTTCTGTTCCAATTGCTCTTCAGCAGGTACAACCATCGACAAGGAGAAAAAGCGATGAGTGACAAGCAAGACAGTTCGGCCGTATACAACATCCTGGCCTTCGTTTTCGACGGGCAGAAAGGCGCCCACGATGCAATGAAGGAACTCAAGTCATCCGGTGCGCTGGACGGCTACAAGATCGAGGCCGAATGCATCGTCGAGCATGACGCCAATGGCAAAGTGCACATGCACGAGACCGGGCGCGGCGGCGTGGGCACGGCCGTTGGCGCCGGCTCGGGCGCGCTGCTCGGTCTGATCGGCGGGCCGGCCGGCTTGCTGGCGTGGACGCTGGCCGGCGGCGTCATCGGCGGCACGGCGGGTCACTATCTGGGGCGCGCTATTTCCAAGGGCGATGCCAAAGAGATCGGCGCTGCGCTTTCCCCCGACTCGTCGGCGCTGCTGGTGCTGCTCGAAGACAAGGAGAGCGAGAAGGTGATCAAGAGCATGGCGGGCTACAGCGCCAACGTGGTCACCCTGACCGTGGGCGACGAGCTCTCCGGCCAGATTGCATCCTATGTAGCCGGCGAAGCCTCGGATCCCGCCGGTGACGTCGTCGCCGGAGCAGGCGGCGTCTCGGCATCCACCGGCAACAGCTAATCTCATCGTCGTGAACTAGGCTGTAGACGCATGGCAACCCCTGTGCCATGCGTCTATTTCGTTCACCCGTGAATTCGGAACTCATCGCTCACCAGAAACCTGGTTATTTCACCACGCTTACTACGCCTCTCTCAGTTCCTGGAGAAAGCAACCAGGACTTTCGAGAAACTATAGAGGAGGGACTTTTTCATGGATGCTTTGGCAAACACTCCCATTGAACGTGTCGTGGAGATTCAGAAATTCTTCTCAGT
>CAYZLP010000513.1:0-4386 GCA_964478635.1 uncultured Caldilineaceae bacterium | reverse complement strand
CCTGCCAGGCCGGATGTTGGGTCAAACTGGACATGCAATTTCCTTTCGATGCACGGTCATCAATTCGGGCGTTTGGCAGAATCTACCAAACGCCCGGATATCCCCGGGCGAGCAGCCCGCGATGGAAAAAATTTGAGAGTCGATCAGGGGGAGCCGAACCACTTGGTGAAGATCTGATCATAGGTGCCGTCTGCAGCGATCTGCTGGAGCGCAGCATTGAGTACCGCCAGCAATTCAGGCTCGCTCTTGCTGACGGCGATGGCGTAGAGTTCTTCCGTCACCGGACCGCCAGCCAGCTTGATCCCGGCGGTGGGGTTATCACGAATGTAGTAGGTGATCACCGGTATGTCTACCACCACCGCGTCGACCTCTCCGGCGACCAATGCATCCAGGGCCTGGGGCGCCTCCTCAAAGCGCACAAAATCCGCGCCAGTCTGATCGACGACATAGCGTTCGCCGGTGGTGTTGGCTTTGACGCCCACGCGCACGCCTTCCGCGAGCTGGTCGGAGCCCAGAATGGTTGTGTTGTCGTTGCGTACGGCGATGCCCTGCCCTGCGCTCAGGTAAGAAACGACGGCTTGGCCGGAGCCGAAGTAGGGTTCCGTAAAATCGACCGTGCGCCGGCGCTCATCGGTGACGGTGATGGCGCTGATAGCGGCGTCGAAGGCGCTGCTGTTCAATCCCTGCAGCAGGCCGTTGAACGAGGTGGTTGCATACCCGAATTCGAAGTCGCCGGCGGCCGACAGCGCGTTGAGCAGATCGATGTCAAAACCGGCCAGATTGCCGTTCCCGTCCCTGAAGACAAAGGGCTCGAATTCAGGATTGACGCCCACGGTAAAGACCGTAATCGGCGTCGGCACGGGCAGCGGCGTTGCGGTCGGAGTCGCGCTTTCCGCCACCGGCACGGCGGTGGCTTCCGCCGGCGGCGCAGGGTTTTCAGAAGGTGGCTCGGGCGCCGGCGCGACGTTAGGGGTACACCCGACCAGTATCAGCAAGGCCAACAAGGCCGGGAGAAGCGCGACGGCGCGCGCAGCATGGAAAGTTGATGGCATAGACATGAGCAGTTCCACTGTTGCGATTCGTTCAATGATTGCATGCGCTGGGCGCGTTGGCGGCCTATTATAACACGGCAGGTTCATTTTGCATGACCGTTTGACTACGTTTGTGCAATTTAACCCTATACGATGTTCGCTACTGAATTCCGCCGACGCTCACAAGCTGCCACAAAACGCGTACTTGGGCCGTGCCCGCCCGCTCGTAGAATTCGACCCGCACATCATGGTAGCCTTCAGCCAGACCGGAGAGACGACGCGTCTGCTCCTTGTAACCGTCTACCCAGAGGTTGATAATGGGCTGTCCATCCAAAAAGACGCGCACGCCGTCATCGCTGCGCACGAAGAAGTCATAGGTTCCGGCCGCAATGAAAAAGGTGCCCTCCCAGCGGGCAGAGAAATTATCGTTTCCAATGACGCCCGGGCGGGGTGAACCCGCCCCCCAATCACGGTCCAAGGGAAAGCTGCCGTCCCGGGGTTCAACGGTGATCCAGTCGGGGTTTCCGGTGAGATCAGGATTGTTGAAATAGTCGGCTTCCCACTCACCTTCGCGCAAGGCCGCGAAGCCAAAATGGAGTTCGGCCGTCCCGGTCGCCTCAAAGTATTCAATCATGATATGCGCCGGGCCGGACACATAGCGATCGGCCCGGAGATCGCGGGCGCCCCCTTCTTGCCAATCGTTGATGATCGACTCGCCATTCAAATAGACGCGCACACCGTCGTCGGCCCGTACCACAAAGCGGTAGTTGGCGGCAGGAAAATCGATGGTTCGTTCAAGTCGGAGGGAGAAGTTGTCGGGTGGCACCTGGGGATGGGGAGATCCGGTGCCCCAGTCGAAACGTACATCGGGCAGGTCATCCACGGCAACGGGGTTACCGGCCAAATCTCGGTTGGTGAAATAGGCGGTCTTCCAATTGACGAAGGTAGGCGGCGTCGGGGTCGGCAATACGACCGGCGTCGGGGTCGGTGCGACCGTCAATCCAGCCGGATCCCCCTCTACCGTCACGAGTTGGTAGGAAACCCAGCCTGACACGCCGTTCGCACAGGCAAGACGGTACCACTTCGTGTCGGCGCTGCGCTCCACAATCGGGCAACGCGTGCCCTGTTCGAGCTGGCCGGTGGGCGGGGCGTTGACGTCTGGCTCCGCCCGCACATTGATGCGCCCGACTTCGACCACAGCCGTGGCGCTACTGGCTGCCACAGGAGGCGCCTCGTCGCTCGCCTGAATGGCCGATGCCACAAGCTCGGGCATTTCGCTGAGACGCCCCTCCGGGTAGAGCGTCCCCCACACCTTGACGCCGCTGTTCGCTTCCCGCAGGGCATCGATTTGCGTCTCGACCTCGGCATTCTCGCCCACAAGCGCGTAGAAAAAGCCGTCCCGATCGATGAAGAAGGTCGAAAAGGGTTGGCCTTGGGCGGCGCGCAGCGTTCCCGGCAAGGCGAAGACCGGCTCGCCTCCCTGGCGCCACAGCGTGTCGGCCGGGCCGAGAGACGCGGCAGCGTGCGCCGGCGCAAAGGAGAGCAGCGCGAAATACAGGAGAAAAAGGCTTTGAGTCAAACGGAGATGCGTCATGGGACCATGCAGGGGTTCACAAAGCCTATTCAGCGGTTGTCAATGAAGTAGACTCAGCGCTTCCGACAGGCGCTTGCTGAGCGGCGCTTAGTTGGCGCAGGCGGCGTCGGCGGGCCGATTCCTGTTGCTGGAGTTCCGTCTTCTCATCTACATAGTTAGCCAACAAGAGCTGTTCGGGCCAATCGTACAGGACGAGCGTCCCAGCCAATTTGTCATGCCAGCCTTGGCGGCGAGGATCGAGCAAAATCCAGATGTAACCGAGCATCAGAATGGCGGAAATATAATAACCCACGTAGCGGCGTACGGCTCTGCCAAAAGTAATGCGCCCGCCGTCCTCAGCGACGACGACGAGTCCCATGAGTTGCTTCCCGATGGTCTTACCGGCCAGTTGCCAGAGTCCTACAAAATAGCCGGCATAGAAGAGCAAAGAAATGATCACCGTCACAAACTGAAGAAAGCGCAGGGTGCCGCCCTGTACGCGTAGGAAATCGCCCAGGAAGCTTCCGACGAAGGCGAAGATACCGATCACAGTGGCAACGATCAGGCCGTCGATGAGAAAAGCGACTAGCCGCGTAATCGAACCGGCGTAGTCACCGTAATGGCTGGTGCGTGCGGCTTCGGCCGGTGTTTGCACAACGATCGGTTCATTCCCACTCTGCTGGATCGTCATGATCGGCTACTCCGCAGTTTTATCGGCGGCAGAGGATTTCGGTCTTGCGTTCTGCAAACCGGGGTGCTCAATAGAATTCGGCTTGCCCGCGAAGGGCGACCGGGGCAGTTCGCTGCGGGGCGGCAGACCGAGCCACCCACGGATCTTGTCCTCGATTGTTTCATCGGCCCTGCCCGTGATCTCCCGGCTGGTTTCGGCCATTGCCGTTGCCATGCCGACGCTCTGCTGGCTAATCTGGTCGCGGACCAGTTCGGCCAATTCGGGACTTTCTGAGATGTAGGTGATGAATTCATCGATGATGTCCAGCGCGCTCTCGCGGACGAGGATGCTCCCCTCCAGCACCTCCTGGTGACCGACCACGACACTCTCGTTAATCTCCTGATTCAAACGCGCGGCCAAGCGCTCCGCCGGCCAGCGGAAGGGTCGCCCCAAGGGATTGTCGGTCAACCGATCCAGCACGGAAGTGGTTTTGCGCATCAGGCCGAAGGAGTAGTTCAGCCCATCACTGGTAAGTTCCAGCGCACGCCGCTGGGTACGAACTGCAGAACCCACGAGCAAATAGCGCACCAACTCATTGCGGCTCGCTTCGTCCAGATTGGCGCGTTTGTCTTCCTTGGCCAATTCTTCGGCAATCGTCTGGTACTGGCGCAGATGGTCGAGCAAATATTCGCCGCCCTCATTGGCCGCGCCAAGTAGGAGACGCGTAATCAGCTTGACGCGCTCCAGATCCAGTTCACCCGGCGCTTCCAGACGCTGCGCCGGCGTTTCCTGCTTCACGGCTTGCGGCTGGGGCACAAGCTCACCCGGGATTTCTGTTTCTTTGCCCATAATCTCTCGATAAGAATACCGTTACTGAATCAGGAGGCGCCTGGAAGTATAACACGAATTGATGGTGAAAATCGAGCAAATGTCAAAGCGGTGATCGATATCTTGAACTGCGGGGTGGCGCGTATACGCGCCACCCCGCAGTTTACTTCTGTCAATGCGTCGGATTCCGGCGCACCTTGTCAGCTCGACAGCAGGCTATGGCAAGGGTGCAAATTCCATAATTCCGGCGTCGGCCATCATGGAAAGATAGAGCTTGCCGTCCT
>CAYZLP010000512.1:0-4420 GCA_964478635.1 uncultured Caldilineaceae bacterium | reverse complement strand
CGCCCAGCGTCTTGCCGCCGATACCGGTCCAGATCTCGCGCAAAATCTGCCCCGTGCCATCACCGGAGGGCAGGGGACCGGCAGGCACGGTAGCGGCGCCCGCTTCACTGCCCTCGTCCGCCCCGGCATCATCCTCAGCATCATCGTCGACTGCGGCGGGTGCGGGGGCCGCAGCGGCAGCCGAGGCGCTGTAGCGTAGGCGGTAGATTGCGCCCCGGGCAAGTGAGAGCAGGAGGAGGTCGCCACCCGGTCCCGGCGTAATCTGGACAATGGCAGGCACGGCCCCGCCGAAATCATTGATCTGCGCCGTGCCGTTGCCGGCAAAGCTGAGATACTGGAGTGCGCCGACGTTGAAGTCGTGGAAGAAGTACCCGCCCCGATAGCGGGCCGGATAGTTGCGGCCACTGTAGAAATCGCCGCCGATCACGGCGCCGAAGCCTTGGGCGTGGGGGTACTCGTAAGCGGCAAAGGTTACGGGATAGTCGCCATTGTGCAGCGGATCGCAGAGAGGGTGATCCTGGATCTTTTCCCGGCCCTCATAGCAGGGCCATCCGAAGTTCGCCCCCGCGCGGCCGCGGTTGATCTCTTCCCAGTCGTTGTTGCCCACGTCGGCCACAAAAATCTCACCCGTGTAGGGGCTGAAGCTGAAGCGGAAAGGGTTGCGCATGCCCAGAGCGAAGACCTTGGAGCGGTTGCTGTTGTAGTCGCCGTCAAAGAACGGATTGGTGGCGTAGCCCTGACCTGTAAAGGGATTGATGCGCAGAATCTTGCCGGCCAGACTATCCAGGTCTTGCGCACGGTGGTTCGCCTTGAAATTGGTCGTGCCATCGCCATTGGAGACATAGAGCGCGCCGTCCGACCCGAACTTCACGAAGTCAATCACATGGGCCGAGCTTTCAGCCGGGAGACAATCCTGCACGGGCGTTCCGGCGCCATCCTGGCAAGAGAAGGGCGGCGCGTCTGCCTGATCCGGGTTACCGATGTTGGCGAAGGTGCTGTTGTTGCCCAACATGACGTAGAAAGAGCCCGGCTTGTGAACATTGCTGTCGGTTGCGCTTGCCTCCACCCGCACCAGACGCGAGACGCGACCGCCACTGTCCGGATGGCCTTTGGCCTCTGGCGGCTCATAGACGTACGACAGGTAGACAAAGGGCGTGCGCGGGAAATTCGGATGGAGGGCCAATCCCATCATTCCCCGGGTCTGATCGTCATTGACTTCATGGCTCAGGTCGATAAAGGGCTCCTCCAGTAGGACGCCGTTCTCGACAACGCGGACGCGACCGGATTTTTCGGCGATAAAGATACGCCCGTCACGGGCAATATCAAAGGCCGTCGGCAGATTCAAACCGTCAACGACGGTCTCCACGTAGAAGCCGGCAGGGAGCACGAACTCCTCCTGCCCGGGCGCGGCCTGTGCCGGCTTCGCGCTGACGAGCAGGGATGTGATCAGAAGTACGGCAAGAGAGAACTGCCGGGACAAAAAGCGACGCATGGTCACTCCTTCGTGCACAATCGGCACCGAATGAATTGATTATTGACGCATACTGTGAACCCTATCATAGGTGCGACGCTCGACAAAACAGCGCGCCCCTGCAGGAAGTCGCTCTCAGGGGATCGTATCCTACTGCAGCCTGACGCAAAGCCTGCGCACACCGTGCAACCGAGCCTCGGTAAGAGAGAGCGTGCGCCCCACCTGTGAGCTTACCTACAGCCTGACGGCGGTACATATGAGATGCTGCCATTGTGATCACTTTATGGAGGTACAAGAGACCATGAGCGCCAATCAAACTCAGAAGAAAATCGTCAAATCCGACGCCGAATGGCAAGCGCAACTGACGCCCCAGCAATACCAGGTGGCGCGCAAGGGCGGTACGGAACGCGCCTTCACCGGCGAGTACTGGGACGCAAAAGATCCTGGCACTTACGTCTGTGTCTGCTGCGGCCAACCCTTGTTCGACGCAGAGACCAAATTTGATTCGGGCACCGGCTGGCCCAGCTTCTGGGCGCCCATTGATGAAAGCGCAGTTGCCGAGAAAAGCGACTTCAAATTCTTCATGCGCCGGACCGAGGTTCTCTGCAGCCGCTGCGATGCACACCTGGGGCATGTATTTAACGATGGTCCCAACCCGACCGGCCAGCGCTACTGCATGAACTCGGCAGCGCTCAAACTTATGCCGGAAGAGGATGAAGCATAACGCACCGAGAACGCCGCGCGTTCCGCAGAGACGTTGCAATGCGTAGTAGAGACGTTGCATTGCAGCGTCTCTACATTCTCCCCAGAATTGCCCAAAAGAGCTGAACAAGTCCATAATAATGCACGGGTTAGCGCTGCGCTTTGGCGACACGCGAGCTGCAGCACCAAGCCCCGCCGGCCCTTGACTTTCTCAAGAACGGCCGGATAGATGGCCACAGTTTCCCACCGCCAAGAGGTTCACTGTGCTGAAACATACGACAATGGCGGGCTATACGCTGCCAACGCCCGCGCGAATCGACCGCATCGAAACGGACAACTATCGGACAAAGACGCTTGTCTTCGATGCCGCGTTACCGGCCTCGCCCGGCCAATTCATCATGGCCTGGCTGCCCCGCTTTGACGAGAAGCCCTTTTCCCTCGTCAATGCAGATCCGGTCACGCTCATGGTCACCGCCGTCGGTCCCTTTAGCCGGCTGGTTCATGGCCTGCAGCCGGGCGACCGACTCTGGCTGCGCGGGCCCTTTGGCCAACGCTTCGACGTACCCACGGCACAGCAGCGTATCGCGCTCGTTGGGGGCGGCTATGGCGTCGCGCCCTTGCTCTGGTTGGCCCGCACCCAAGCGGACCGGGCCCGCCGGATTACGGCCATCATCGGGGCCCGCAACGCGCAGGATATTCTCTATGTGGACCGCTTTCAGCGCCTGGCCGACTTTCGCCCGCCGCCCCCCTCCGAATATGATCTCGTGATCACCACGGAGGACGGGAGCGCAGGCGTCCACGGCCGGGTCACCGATGCGCTCACCCCACTTCTGAGGGCCCAGGCCATCGACGGCATCTATGCCTGCGGCCCCGACGGCATGCTCAAGGCGCTGCGGACCTTGGCCGACCGCCATGGCATTCCCTGTCAACTCAGTTGGGAAGCCTACATGCGCTGCGGCATCGGCATCTGTGGGGCCTGCGAGCATGAGGGACAAGTCTTGTGTCTGGATGGGCCGGTGCTGCAGGGATAAGGCAGGGATAAGGCATAGGGAACCTGGAGTCTCAAAGCTGTGAAATAAGGGCGAAATCCGCTGAAATCCAATCGAATCAGTCAAATCCGCGTCCTATCCTTTTTGCGAATTGAAGTTGCCTTGGTCTTGCCTCTTCGCAGGCAGACGGGTATGATTACGCCGATACGCTATGATTTCATCGCAGGGCTGCCGGGCAGATGCCGGCGGCTCTTTTTGTGAGATAAAAGTTGCGCAGTTTACGCAGACTTCGATACTTCGCCATGCTCAGTCTAGGCAGGTTCAGCCACCAGCGTCACCTGCGCAACTTCCGTAAAACCAAAGAGAACGAGGAACGTGGTAATGGAATCGACGATGCACGATCGGGATGATCTGCCGCCAGAACGGAGCCTGCCCCAGTACGCCGGCCTGACCGCCAGGGGCTTTGCCATGGGCAGCGCCGATGTGGTGCCGGGCGTCTCCGGCGGCACCATGGCCTTTATTCTGGGAATATATGAAGAGCTGATCATGAGCATCCGCATGGTTGGCCAGCCCGAGTTCTGGAACGCGGTCGTTCACTTCCGCATCGGGGAAGCCTTGCGGCTCCTGAACTGGAAATTTCTGCTTGCCGTCTTTGTGGGCATCTTCGCGGCCATCCTGACCCTGGCCCCCCTGATTGAATATTTACTCGTCAACCGGCCGGTCATGATCTGGAGCTTCTTTTTCGGCCTGGTCGTGGCTTCCGTGATTGTGGTCAGCGGCCGCGTACAAAGGTGGAGTCCTGCCGTAATCCTTGCTCTGCTGGCAGGTACGGTCTTTGCATTTTGGGTCGTCGGTCTTGTGCCGGTACAGACGCCGGATGACTGGTGGTTCCTAATCTTGAGCGGCGCCCTGGCCTCCAGCGCCATGATCCTGCCCGGCATCTCGGGCTCGTTCATCCTCCTGCTGTTGGGCAAGTACGAATTTGTCATCAACGCCGTCAATACGCGCGACCTCATGAGCCTCGGTCTGGTCGCGATCGGCGCGGCGGTCGGTCTGGTGACGGTCGCACAAATTCTGGCCTGGCTATTCAAGCGCTATCATGACTTGACGGTGGCGATCCTCATCGGTTTCATGGCGGGCAGTCTGCGCAAAATTTGGCCCTGGAAAGAGGTGGTTGAAACGGCCATCGATCGCCATGGGGAAGAAGTGCCCATCATCCTGAAGAACGTACTGCCGCCGGTTACGGTCAACGGGGCCT
>CAYZLP010000511.1:0-4422 GCA_964478635.1 uncultured Caldilineaceae bacterium | reverse complement strand
TGACCATCACGCCAGAGTTGTTGGAGGAAGGCTTACACCTTCTCGAAACAGCCATTGCGTACGCCGTCGATGGTGGTGGCCAAACGACGCCAGCCCCCATAACGCCGGCCAGTGCAGGCTTGCCCATGCTGCCAGCCTTGCCGCCACATTGTCGGCGACGCTGCAGGAAGCCCAGGATCAGCAGGGGCATCCCGTCAATGGCGCCGGGTCCGGCTGAACGATCTCGACGCCTGCAGCCATGCATCCTCCAAGCCTCCTCCTTGCCACAGCTGCATTTTCCCAAAGCGCGCGCGGTTTTTGTCCCACATATTACACAAAAACATAAATTGGGGGGTTGACATTCCACAATCCGCGTGGTATTTTGTGGGCACCTCAGGAAACTTTGTCTGAAGGAGACAGGAACGATGGGTTGCGTGACGGGACATGCCCGACATTCCAACCGAATATCCTCGATGTCCGGCATGAGCGCCTACACCGCCCCAACCTGGTTGGCGCGCTTGGACGTCACTCGACCTGCCTGCTTTAGACAATGGGACCAATCATCGGTTTAATCCCTTCTCGACACTAGCAATCGCAAGCAAACTTGCCTTGTGCAGGTCATGACAGCCGCAACGTCTTTGCCGGCGGTACGCCGCAGTGCACGACGGGCCGAAGTCTGTGGATTACCTACTCACCAACCATTAGACTCCACAACGCCTACTTGCCCGTCGGCACCTTCGTAGCGCCCAGCCGGAGAGAGCGGCGCATATAGCCTGGGACGGACTTCGCCCGTCACATTTCGACCGCGGCGCATGCGGTCCGCCAACGGACGATTATCGGAAACCAGCGGGTTCGAATCCCGCCCGTCCCACTGGCGAGACGGAGACGATGGCTTGCCACGCCACAGCAATGGCGTCATCGTTCTCCACTTGCTCGTCGTATCAACACATGGATCTTGCCGCAGCGGAGATGGCTGCGGCGCCGGGATGTACGTCGCAGGCAACAGGCCGAAGGCGGTGGGTTACTGTCATCCAACAAGAACCACCGTCGATCCCTTGCCTCATGCCTGCAGCAGCGAAGCGAGCCGAAATCGGTCGGTTATCAGAACCAGAAGGCGCAGGGCCGTTGTCCTGCGGCTGGCAGCATCCGACCGGCACACCCTTGCTCGCACCGCCGGCGCATCGCCCCGGGCCCGGGTTCATGACGACCGCTCCCTGTTTTACCACGTGGCGCTTCGCCCGCAACTCGGGAGCCGGTCATCCACTGCGCAGAAGGAGGCGCGCCATGTACTTGAAACAGTATTCCGCGCGGCACACGCCGCAGAGCCGGCCGATTCCTGGTACGAATCAGCTCCAGAATACAGCCGGCGGGTATAGCTGGGCCGTAGATGACTGGACGCGGCTCGATCGCTTTCTGGTTCTCGGCTCCGAGGGGGGCAGCTACTACGTCGGTGAGCAGCGGCTGACGCTGGAAAATGCCGATGCCGTGGCCCGCTGCCTGGACCTCGATGGTCCCCAGGTGGTCGCGCGGGTGGTTGAGATCAGCCGGGAGGGCCGGGCGCCCAAGAACGATCCCGCGCTCTTCGTGCTGGCCATGGCGGCCGGTCTGGGCAACGAACAGACCAAGGAGGCTGCACTGGCCGCACTGCCTCAGGTCGCCCGGACCGGCACGCACCTCTTCCACTTCCTGGCCTTTGTCCAGGAGTTCCGGGGCTGGGGACGCGGCCTGCGCCGGGCGGTGGGCGATTGGTACAACGCCCTGCCGGCCGAGCAGCTGGCCTACCAGGCCATCAAGTACCAGCGGCGGGACGGCTGGAGTCACCGGGACGCCTTGCGGCTGGCCCACCCCCAGCCGGTAACGGCCCAGCACGATGCGATCTTCCACTGGATCACCCAGGGGTGGCCGGAGGTGGGCCCCGAGCCCCATCCCGACCCGGCCCTGCAGCGCATCTGGGCCTTCGAGCAGGCCAAGCGGGTCACGGAGACAACCCAACTCGTCAGCCTGATCGATCGGCACGACCTGCCTTGGGAGGCCGTGCCGTCTGAGTGGCTCGGCGATCCGGTGGTGTGGCAGACCCTGCTGCACCGGTTGCCCATGACGGCGCTGCTGCGCAATCTGGCCCGGCTGACGGCCAACGGTGTGCTCGACCGCTCCGGGAAAGGGACGGCCCTGGTGACCAAACGCCTGCGCGATCCGGAAGCGCTGCGCAAGGCCCGGATCCATCCGATTGCCGTGCTCTCTGCCCTGCACGTCTATGGCCAGGGCCGGGGCATGCGGGGCAAGCTCACGTGGCAGCCAATTCCCGCCATTGTGGATGCGCTGGACGAAGCTTTCTACAAGAGCTTTCGCAACATCACGCCGTCCGGGAAACGCGTGGTGCTGGCGCTTGACGTTTCCTCCTCCATGGATTGGGGAACCATCGTCGGCGTGCCGGGCCTTACGCCGCGGGTGGCAGCCGCGGCCATGGCGCTGGTCACGGCGGACACGGAGCAGAAGAGTGAAATCGTGGCCTTCTCGCACCGGATGACGCCGCTAGCGATCGCGCCGGGCATGCGGTTGGAGCAGGCGTTGGCGGTGACGGAAAATACGCCCTTTGGGCGAACCGACTGCGCGCTTCCCATGCTCTGGGCGCTGGAGCACGGGGTCCAGGCCGACGCGTTCATCATTTATACCGACTCGGAAACCTGGGCCGGTGGCGAGATGCATCCGTCCCAGGCCCTGCAGGAATATCGCCGTCAGACCGGCATTCCGGCCAAGCTCATTGTGGTGGGGATGCTTTCCAACGGCTTCAGCATTGCCGATCCCGAAGACGGCGGTATGTTGGACGTCGTCGGTTTCGACACGGCAACGCCCCAGGTGATGGCGGATTTCGTGCGGGGGTAGGGGAAAGCTGAGGCGAAGGCCGGGCCGTGCAGGCGCGGCCTTCGTAGTGTATGCGGCGTATGGAATATGGAGACGATGACAACACATCGAATGCCCGGCCACCGGTTCGCCGCCGCAGCCGGGCCGCATGGCCGGCGAACCGCACGTTCATTTCGAAGACCTGGTCTGTGAACCGCCGCCAATCTGAATTACCGGAGTCAAGATGAAGCATCCGAAAACCCTGGCGCTCTTGTTCCTGCTCGGCTTGTTCTCAGGCGCATGCACTGCCGTCCGCCCTGCTGAAACGCCGCCAATCGCGCTGCCGACCGCGTCCCCCGCGGCTCAAACGCAAGCGCGCCCTGCTGCAAAATCACCGACAGTCGCGGCATCCGTGCCGGCCTATGGCGCAACGTATCAGCGGCTGGACGGCAATCGCATCGTCGCAGGAGCAGGCGATCTGCGGGATGTCGCGCCGCTGGAGCTGCCGTTGGCGGGAACGCCCACCTGGCTGGCTGCCGCGCCGCTGGAGAACGGCAGCATCTGGGTCGTCACGCTGGCCGACGGTCAGGTTCAGGCGTTTCAGCTCAGCGAGGGCAGCGCAACGCCCATCTCGGTAGAACCGACGAGGCTTCCGGCCGGAACGCCCCCGCTTCTCGTGCTCGAAGACGGCGCCCCGCGTCTGGTCACCGCGCCCGACGACGCATCTCCCCTCACTCATCCTGTGCCGCTGGACGGGCAGGGGCGTATTGCCTACATCACGCGCACAGGAGATGTAGCGATCTGGAGCGAAGAGGAGGGCGAAAGCGCGCGCTTTCCCGTGAATGCCCTGCCCGATGCCCGCATCCTGGTCGATGAACGGGCGCGCCTGCTGGTCCTGACCGATGCGACCGACCGGTACAACCATAACATTCTCGGCGATGGCATCGAGGCCGGCAGCGTCACGCTCATCGAGACGTCGCCGGCGCCCCGGATTGGCGGAACCATTCCGATAAGCGCCCCACGCGTCATCGAAGGGATTGCACCGCTGTGGGCGGATCTAACTGACGACGGCGTGCGCGAGATTATCCTGACCGTGAGCGACAGCAGCCAGGGCGCCCAGGAACTCGTGTTCGCTGAGACCGGCGCGCAGATCGCGGCCGGCCCGGCCATCGGGCAGGGCAACCGGTGGCGACACCAGCTTGCCGTGGCGCCCTTCGCCCCGGATGGCACGATGACGTTGGTCGAAGTGCTCACGCCCCATATTGGCGGCAACGTGCAGTTCAGCCGGCTGGACGGCCCGACACTTGGGGTTGTTGCGGGCACAACGGGATATACTTCCCACCGCATCGGTTCGCGCAACGTGGACATGGCCATTGCCGGCGACTTCGACGGCGACGGAATAATTGAACTTTTGCTGCCCGATGAAGCGTACCGGTCACTCGGCGCGGTGCGCCTCATGGAGGCCGGGGCGGAGGTTGTGTGGACGCTGCCCATGGGCGATGCGCGGGTCGCGACCAATCTGGCCGCGGTAACGCTGGAGAACGGTCAGATTGCGGTCGGTGTCGGGCGGGAGGATGGCGTTCTGCGTATCTGGACGCCGTA
>CAYZLP010000510.1:0-4426 GCA_964478635.1 uncultured Caldilineaceae bacterium | reverse complement strand
CACCGGCGCGGCGTTCCAGCGGGGGCAAATGGGCCTCTTCCCCCAGGCGGAACTGGTGGTCGTTCCCGACGCCGGTCATGAGGTGTTCAGCGAAAACCCGACCGCCAGCATCGCCGCAGTGCGCGCGTTCTTCGGGCAATAAAACGTCAAGCGGTGCAATGCCTTTTTGAAGGAGCAACCATGTCTGTCGATCAAAAGAAAATCCTGCTGCATATTCTCCTCTTCACAGGGTTGGTCAACGGCTTTGCCTGGCTAGGGCCCTTGTTGGGCGGCAGTCCGGCCGAGCCTGGTCCCGGGTTTCTCTTGTGGGGCATCGCGCCCATCCTCGCGGCATTGATCATGCGCTACGGGCTGCGGGACAAAGTGGACATGGGCTGGCGCCTGCATCTGCGCGGCAATGTCGGCCTTTATCTGCTCAGTCTCTTGGTGCATCCGCTCATCATCGCGGGCGTGACGGCTGTCGGGCTGGCAACGGGCCTCATCGCTTTCGCCGACGGCTTCACCTTGGCTGCGTTTGTCGGCGCGATGGCGCCGCTGGCCGTGATCTACTTCGTCTTCGCGATCTTCGAAGAAGTGGGCTGGCGCGGCTATCTGACACCCAGTGTATTTCGCATCAACGATCGCTTGTTGGGATATACCGTCATCGGCGTGATCTGGGCCTCATGGCACTTTCCCTACCTGCGCGAGCTATGGGCCCACACGGACGAAGGGCTGATCACTCTGTTGCCCCGCTTTATTCTGGGGGCGGTCGTTTTGTCCATCCTCTACGGAGAAATCCGCATTCGTACCCGCTCCGTCTGGCCGGCCGTGCTCATGCATTGGTCCGGCAATACCGTGGCCAACACGCTGCTCTCCGGCTTCGCCGGCGGGGGCTTCGTGATCCTGGCACCGGATACTGTGTGGCTGTCTTCGTACGGTATGGAGGGCGTGTTGGTCATGGTCGTGATGACGGTTGTGGGCGGCGCGTTCTATTGGCGGCGGGTGGCGGATGGTGTTGTCAACCGTCCTGTACAGGTGGCGGAGGAGGAAGCTGCGGGCGCGTAGCGTAGTCTACGTTGCCGAGCTGGGGCTCGGCGTTCCCGGAAAGGCCGCACCCTCCCTCCCCCCGGAGCAGGGAACGCCGAGCCCCAGCTCGACCCCAGCAGAACTACCGTCGCACAGGATCTTCGATCGCGAACCCACGTAGGGTATAATCTACTCTATCCTTTGTCGCGCAAACGCCGGGCTTCACCGGCTTTATGAACGATCCATGAACGAAGATGAGAATCACCGTCTTTGCCGCCGGTTCACGTGGGGACATCCAACCCTGCATCGTACTGAGCCAAGGGCTGCAGCGCGCAGGCTATCGCGTGCAGCTGGCGGCTCCGCAAGACTTTGCACCCTTCATTCAAGAGTACGGCGTTCCCTGTGTTCCGCTCCGTGGCGATGTCCAGGAACTCATGGCCAGCGACACCGGCCGGACCTTCATGGAGACGGGCGGCGGCAACCCCATCAAATCGATCCGGGCCATCCGTACGCTCATTGGCCCTGTGGTCATGGAGATGGCGGAGGACCTCTACGCCGCCTGTCGCGATGCTGATGCCATCATCTCCCTGGGCGTCTTCGCAGCGTTTGCCAGGACCGTTGCCGAAGCCCTGGATATTCCGGTCATCAATCTGGAACCTACGCCTCTTTTGCCGACGCGGGCCTTCCCCGCGCCCTCCTGGCCGGTACAGAAAAACCTGGGCGGACCCCACAATTATCTTTCCGGACTTGCCATGCTGCGCGTGGTCTGGCTGTGGTACCGGCCTTTCGTAAATGAGTTCCGGGAACGGCTGGGGCTCGCGCCCTTGAGCGGTGGCCGCTTCATCGCCGATTTGCAGGTGACGCCCATGTTGAGCGCATACAGCCCCCGCATCATCCCCCATCCGCCTGACTGGCCGGAAAGTCTCCACGTCATCGGCTATCTCTTCCTGGACGCGCAGCCTGATTGGCAACCGCCGTCCGCACTTCAGGCGTTTTTGGAAGCCGGCGAACCGCCCGTCTACATCGGTTTTGGGAGCATGGCCGGCCGCACTCCTGAGGAACTGGCCCGGCTCATCGTGGAGGCGCTTGCCCGGTGCGGCCGGCGGGGGGTGCTGCTCACAGGCTGGGGCGGGCTGAACGCCGGCCAGGCGCCGGACAACGTCTTCGTGGCCGAATCCATCCCCCACAGCTGGCTCTTTCCGCGTATGGCCGCGGTCGTCCACCATGGTGGGGCAGGGACTACAGCGGAAGGGCTGCGGGCCGGCGTGCCGACGGTGGTGGTTCCCTTTATTCTCGATCAGCCCTTCTGGGGCGCGCGGATCGGGGCCATGGGGCTGGGGCCGGAGCCGATTCCGCGCAAGCAGCTGACCGCCCACCGCCTGGCCCGCGCCATCGATCTGGCGGTCACCGATGCCGAGATCCGGCAGCGCGCGCAAGCATGCGGTCGGGCCATACGGGCCGAAGACGGCGTGGGGAAGGCCGTCGAGGTCGTGACCCAATACTTGGGCTTGCCGTGACAAACCTGGTTTATGCCACTGCATGATCAGTCATTCTGAGCGGATCAACCAGTCCGCCTCAGTCCGGCGAATCATCAGCGAAGGATCTCGCTCTCGGTCAATTTGTGAACTGCCGGATATTTAGAGCCGCTTGACACGCAGTCATACCCTTTGTCAGCCAGGCAGGAGCGCAAGCCATGGACCCGGATCGCAACACCCAGACCATTCTGCCCTATCCCCGGGAGCGACTGCTCATGGTCGACGGCGGCCGACTGGCGTTGAGAAAGCACACGATCCATGGCCTCGTGGAGTTCGACATCACCCGGGCCCGGGAACTCATGCGCCGGCGCAAGGCCGAAACCGGCGAGGCGCTCTCTTTCACGGCCTTCTTCCTGGCTTGTCTGGGGCAGGCAATCGACGCAAATCGGCACATGCACGCCTACCGGGATTGGCGCAACCGGCTGGTCATCTTCGATGCGGTAGACGTGAATACGCTCTTCGAAGTGGAAGTGAAGGGCAGGAAGACCATTCGGCCCCATATCCTGCGCGGGGTCAACAAGAAGAGCGTGGCTGAGCTTCACCGGGAAATCAGGACGTTCCAAACGGAGCATACCACCAGCCAGGAAGCGGCGTTTATCAAATGGTTCGTGCTGCTGCCCGGCTTTGTCCGTCGCTCGTTCCTGTGGCTGCTCTTTCGCGATCCCCGGCGCATCAAGGATCTGTACGGCACGGTGCTGTTGACCGCCATCGGCATGTTCGGCGAAGGGGGCGGCTGGGGCATTCCGGTACCCAATCACACCCTCCAGATTACCCTGGGGGGCATCGCCCGCAAGCCTGCTATCGTCGAGGACCGGAACGAGATCCGTGAGTTCCTGAGCGTGACCGTCAGCTTCGATCACGATATTGTCGACGGCGCGCCGGCCGCGCGCTTCACGCAGCACTTGAAAGAGCTGGTGGAAGGGGCGTACGGGCTGGACGAATAGGCGGATTGTCTTTGTCATGCATTACACAGAACTGTTTGACGATCGCTCCGATCTCTATGCCCAGGCCCGTCCCGGCTATCCGCCGGCGCTGTTTCGCTTCCTGGCAGAGCAGTGTCGAGCCACGGAACGTGCCTGGGATTGCGCGTGCGGCAGCGGTCAGTCCGCAGTCGATCTGGTCTGCTATTTCGACGGGGTCGACGCAACGGATGTAAGCCCAAACCAGATCGCGCACGCGCTTCCTCACCCGCACATTGCCTATGCTGTGGGACCATCCGAAAATACGGCCTTTGAGGCAGGGCGCTTTGACCTGGTCTGCGTGGCCCAGGCTCTGCACTGGATGCGGTTCGACGCCTTCTGGCCCGAAGTGAGACGAGTGCTGAAGCCGGGCGGCGTTTTTGCCGCCTGGGGGTACTCATGGACCCGGATTGAGCCGGAAATCGACCGGCGCATTCAGATCCATCTCCTCGACGTGATCGAACCCTACTGGGCGGAACAGAACCGGCTGCTGTGGCATCAATACCGGGATGTGGCGATGCCTTTCGAGCCTATCGAAGCGCCCGCCTTCGCCATGGAGACCGAGTGGACCCTGGGCGAGCTCATGGCCTATCTCCATACCTGGTCTTCCACCCGCCGGTGCATTGCTGCCAAGGGTGATGGCTTTTTCGATACACTGGTCTATGAAGTTGCGGACGTGTGGGGGGATCCGGCGCAAAGCAAGCCTGTGACATTTGATTTCTGCTGCATTGCCGGAAGGAACGAAAGGTAGGGAAGCGAGTATGCCATAGGTACCATATCAGATAGGGAGACCCCCCTTGAGCCTAAGTTTGCGTCAAGCTGTAAACCGTGCTAGGATTTCAGAACATGCGTTCGTTTAGATCAAGATCCCCAAGCCAAGGAGGAGACCAATGGACGTGTCCCGCCAACTCGCCCGTGAACTCAAGC
>CAYZLP010000509.1:0-4426 GCA_964478635.1 uncultured Caldilineaceae bacterium | reverse complement strand
GAACAAGATCAGCTTTACAAGATCCGGCACAGCTTGGCTCACGTCATGGCCCAGGCCGTGCTGGAGCTCTATCCCGAGGCCAAGATCGCTATCGGACCGCCTATCGATACGGGGTTCTACTACGATTTCGACCTGGGCGCCGACGAAGGCGGCAAGCCCCGCTCCTTCTCGCCGGAAGATTTGGAGGCCATTGAGAAGCGTATGCGCCAGATCATCGCCGGCAAGCACGACTTCGAGTACCGGGAGGTCAGTGCCGATGAGGCGCGCCGCCTCTTCGCCGATCAGCCCTATAAGCTAGAGTTGATTGACGGCCTGGACGCGGGGGAGGTTGACGAATACGGCAACGAGGTCGAGGAGAAGCCGGTCATCAGCACCTATCGCCAGGACAGCTTCGAGGACCTCTGCCGGGGGCCCCATGTGGAGCACACGGGCAAGTTGCGCCCGGATGCGTTCAAGCTCATGAACGTGGCCGGCGCGTATTGGCGGGGAGATGAAGCCAACCCCATGCTCCAGCGCATCTACGGCACGGCCTGGCGCGACAAGAAGGAACTGAAGGCCCACCTCAACATGTTGGAGGAGGCCAAGAAGCGCGATCACCGCAAGGTGGGGCGCGAGCTCGAGATCTTCATCTTCGACGAAGAGGTGGGGCCAGGGCTGCCCCTCTGGCTCCCCAACGGCACGGTCATCGTCGAGGAACTGGAAAAGCTGGCCCATGAAGTGGAGACGGACGCGGGCTACGAGCACGTGCGTACGCCCCACCTGACGAAAGAGGATCTCTTCGTACGCAGCGGCCATCTGCCCTACTATGCCGAGAGCATGTACCCGCCCATGGAGCTGGAAGGGGTGCGCTACTACGTCAAGCCGATGAATTGCCCCATGCACCACAAGATCTACGGGGCAAAGCTGCGCAGCTACCGGGATCTGCCCGTGCGGTTGGCCGAGTATGGAACCTGTTACCGCTACGAGAAGAGCGGGGAACTCTTCGGCCTCATGCGGGTGCGCTCCATGCAGATGAACGACGCACACATCTACTGCTCCGTCGAGCAGTTTGAAGCAGAGTTCATGGGCGTCGTCGCGCTCTATCAGAAATATTTTGAGCTCTTCCAGATCGACCGCTTCGTCATGCGCCTGAGCACCCACCATCCCAAGGGGCTGGGCAAGAAGTATGTGGACAACGAGCCCCTCTGGCTGAAGACGGAGGAAATGGTGCGCCGGGCCATGGAGCACGGCGGCGTGCCCTTCGTAGAGGTGCCCGACGAGGCTGCCTTCTACGGTCCCAAGATCGACGTCCAGATCTGGAGCGCTATCGGTCGAGAGTTCACCCTGGCCACGAACCAGGTGGACTTTGCCGTGCCGCCCCGTTTCGACCTGAACTTCATCAACCGGGACGGGCAGGAAGAGACGCCACTCTGCATTCATCGGGCGCCCCTGAGCACCCACGAGCGCATGGTGGGCTTCCTGATCGAACACTATGCCGGCGCCTTCCCCGTCTGGCTGGCGCCGGAGCAGGTGCGGGTCATTCCCATCACGGATGACCACAATGAGTATGCCCTGGGGCTGGCGGCTCAACTCAAGGCGCAGGGCGTCCGGGCGTCTGCCGATCTGGCGGCCGAGCGCATGAACGCCAAGATCCGCAGCGCGCAGATGATGAAGGTGCCCTACATGCTCGTCGTAGGCGATGAGGAAGTGGCCGAAGGGACCGTCGCACTGCGCAAGCGGGACGGTTCCCGGCAGAACGGCATGCCCTTCGGCGAGTTTCAGGCTTTGGTCGCCGACCGCATTGCGCGGCGCGCGCCCGAGCTGTAGCGGGTTTCTCACCGCATAAGGTGAAGGTTGCGCAGCAGCTGATACGTGCGGGGTGTATCTATTCAGCCTCGCCAAAGTAGAACGCGGATTAGGCGGATTTGCCGAATTGACGCGGATTTTCTCCAAATCGATCCGTAGGAATCCGCCAAATCCGCTCAATCCGCGTTCTATCTGAGCCAATGGCAGAACGGTTACTTCCCGTCAATATTTGTTGCGCATACTTGACGCTGTAAGGTCCAGATGATATACTAACTTCGTCTTTTCACTGGGGATCACCCTGGCGGAGCGACGCATTTTGTTACAGTTTTCGATTGTCACCGACAATTATCACCTACAAGGAGACGTCGTATCGGTAGAAGAGCACCTGTCCGGCCAAACAAGCGGGTTGACAACACCCGCATCAACCGGTCAATTCGAGCCCGTGAAGTGCGCCTGATCGGCGATGACGGCGAGCAACTCGGCATTGTGCCGATTGACAAAGCGCTCGCCATTGCCGAGGAAAAAGATCTGGACCTGGTAGAGGTCGCGCCCAATTCCAACCCGCCGGTTTGCCGGCTGATGGATTACGGCAAGTACCTCTATGAGAAGCAGAAGCGTGAGCGCGAATCGCGCAAAGCCCAGAAGCAGATCGAGATCAAGGAACTGCGCCTCCGGCCCAAGACCGACGAGCATGATGTGAATGTCGTCATCTCCAAAATTCGGAAATTCTCCAAGGAAGGCGCCAAAGTGCGGGTGCGGGTGCGCTTCCGGGGTCGCGAGATTGTCCACTTTGACGTGGCCAGCGACCTGCTTAAGCGAGTGGCCGAAGATGTGTCGGACGTTACCGTTGTCGAACAGCGCCCAACCATGGATGGCCGCAGCATGATTATGTTGCTGGCGCCGAAAACGTAGTACAATGCCGCTGTTCCGTACGTTCTTCTTACGCTGCGGGTAAGCAAGATCGTTAACCGCATAGCAAATTGATGGGAAACGTTGTGAAAAACGGGCCTCGGCCCGTTTTTGCATGTCTGCGAAACTGAGGACCAACGCTGCTACGCGTGAAACAACACAACATGCGCAGCACAATCTGAGTAGACGAAAGACTGTAGAAGGAGGCCATCATGCCGAAGATGAAGACCCATAAGGGAACGGCAAAGCGTTTCCGCTTGACCAAGAATGGCAAGCTGATGCGCATGAAGGCTGGTCGCACTCACTTGCGCCGCAAGAAGACCAGCAGCCAAAATAGCGATTTCCGCCACGCCGTGCCCAGCACGGTCAAGGCGAACATCAAGCAGGTCAAGAAGACCGGCGGCAAGGCTGTCAAATAGCCGGCCGGCCCCTCGGCCACCGTTCATGATTGTATTCAACCAGCACGTGATCGGCCCGTAAGTGACCGTCAGGGTTTGCACCCGGGTCCGCCGTCACGGAAAGGGAAAATGAGATGCCACGTTCACGACCGAAAGTATATGCCCACAAGCGGCACAAAAAGGTTCTGAAATTCACCAAAGGCCAGTATGGCACGCGCTCCAAGCTTTTTCGCCGTGCCAATGAGGCCATGTTGAAGTCACTCTTCTATGCGTACCGCGACCGGCGCAACCGCAAGCGCGATTTCCGGCGCCTGTGGATCACGCGCATCAACGCGGCCGCGCGGCAGAATGACCTCAGCTACAGTCGCTTCATCTACGGTCTGAAGCAGGCCGATATCCAGGTGGATCGCAAAGTCCTGGCCGACATTGCCGTACACGATCCGGCCGCCTTTGCCAAACTCACCGAAATGGCCAAGGCGCAGCTCTAGTACAGATCGGCGTGAATACCACGACAGAAATCCGGCACTTCTACCTCTGGTAGCAACTGCATGAGGATTTCTGCCGGGATTCACTAGCCGCAACCCGGTCTAGAAGACGCCAATCGATTTCGCAGACATGAAACGGCGGGGGCCATTGCGCCCTCGCCGTTCTGATTGGACATAGAACGCGGATTCAGCGGATATTTTCAGAATCCTCCGGGGTATCCACTCGATCCGCCTAATCCGCGTTCTATCAATTATCCGAAGGAATCATGATCACCAGCACGGCCAACGCCCGCATCAAAGCCGCCCGCAAGCTGCACCGGGCCCGGACGCGCCGCCAGCAACAGCGGCTGCTGATCGAGGGCGTGCGCCTGGTGGAGGATGCCTGGCAGGCGGGTATACGGCCGGAACTTCTCTTCGTTGAGCCGGAGCGGCTGGCGGGCAACCACCGGGGCGAAGCCATTGTGGAATCGTTGACCGCGGCGGGCGTGACCTCTCTTTCCTGTACGACCGAGGTCTTCGCCACGCTGACCGAGACGGTCACGCCGCAGGGTCTGGCCGCAATCGTGCCCCTGCCTGCCTTTACTCCGCCGGCCAACCCAACTCTCGTTCTCGTCCTCGATCGGGTGCGGGATCCGGGGAATGCGGGGACGTTGCTCCGCTCCGCCGAAGCCGCGGGCGTCGAATTGGTCATCTTCGGGCCGGAAACCGTGGATCTTTACAACGACAAAGTGGTGCGAGCCGCCATGGGCGGGCACTTTCGTCTACCCGTTCTTCAGCTTGCCGATTGGGGCGCGATCGATGCCTATTTGCCCGAGGACGGCGCTCGCTACCTGGCCGACGCGGCCGGAG
>CAYZLP010000508.1:0-4432 GCA_964478635.1 uncultured Caldilineaceae bacterium | reverse complement strand
CTGGTGGCGATCTCCCGCTGCTGCACGGCATTGGTCAGGAATTTGAGCAGGGCCAGGCCCAGGGGTTGTTGGGCCGAGACCTGGCTGAGCGTCGCGACTTCCAGTTCGAGAAAGGAGCCGGGCGGCACGACCGTCCGATAGAGCCCTTGAAGATCGGGGCTGCCGTCCTCCTCTTGCGTAGGAATCGCGAGATCGTTGGCCGGCAGGTAGGCTACCCCGACCTGCTCTTCGCCGAGCCGCGCGCGCAGATCGGGCAGCAGGGCCGAGTCGCCGATGAGGTAGGCGGCCTGGCCGGCGGCGAAAATTTCGTAGAGTTCGTCTTGATTTTCGCTCAAAATGATCTTCGGTTCCTTCTGCGCAGCCTGGAGCCATGCCAACCACTCCTCCACGCCTCCAGCGACCTCGACCCGATCCTCCTGGAGGATGAGTTTGCCGGAGAAGCCGTGCACGCCCCAGTAGGAGTGATAGAAGTCTACCGGCAGCGCGCTGATCTGTTCTTCCTGCGCGGCGGCGATCAGGTCGTTCAGGCCGGTGGGCGCCGAGTTCGCCAGGCGCTTGTTGTAGAAGAGCACCTGGGTATGGGTCGCCACGGGCAGGCCAAAGAGCTGCTCCCCCATGCGCAGGGCATCGACCGCTTCCTGGTTGAGATCGGCCAGATCGAGAGATGGGACGTTCAGATCGCTCAGACGAGCCTTGACGGCCAGTTCGGCCACGACCGCCGGGCGCAAGCCGATCAACAGGTCGGGACCCAGACCGGCCTCGGTCTGGTCGAGAAATCGACTGACCAGGCGATCTTCTTCCACATATTCGCTGACGATCATGACTTCGGGGTTGATCTCCATGAATGAGTCGAAAAAGGCCAGCATCAACTCACCGGCCGGTCCGGACCAGGTGTGCCAGACGAGGAGCGTGCCGCGTAGATCGTCCCGTGCCCCCCGTTGGGGCGCGCAGGCGGCTGCACCGATCATATGGAGCAAGAGCACAAGCAAGAGCAGCATGCGTTTCATAGAAAGTCGCCTCATGGTCAAGCAAAGAAAACAGTGCCGGTCTTCACGTGGAGAAGACAGACTGAACGTCGGGCAAGCTGTAGCGTCTCAAGGGGTGCGATGTGGTGAGCGATGGCGTATGACATGGGCTACGCCGCGTCGGGTTTGGACGCCGACCAGTGTGGCGTCCAGTGAGGGGATGAAGCGATCGGCCCGACGCGGGCGGATAGCGGAGACCAGTATAGCGGCTTTTTTCCGGTTGCGAAGCCCGTTTCTCCGTCGCTTCCGCCATGATGGCGCGACGTGGGCGCAACGGGGCTACCACGGCTACCCTGCGCGTGCACGACGTTGCGTGCGCGTCATGGGGCCGTCATCCGGTGGTCCGAAAGCTGGCTGTCCGACCTGGGGATTGGCAGTGAGGGTGAATGGAGCAATCCCTGTAGAACACCGGCCCGCTTCGTGGTATGCTCACCCTTGATCCCAAATATGAAAGACTGGACACGCCATGACGAAACCTGCCATCGAAGTCAACCATCTTAGTCTGCAGCGGGGCGATACGCCCGTGCTCTTCGACGTCAGCCTAACGGCCCAATCCGGCCAGATCGTCGGCCTCCTGGGCCCCAGCGGCAGCGGCAAGAGTACGGTGCTGCGCTGCATCAACCGCCTGCTGGAACCGCCGGCCGGGACCGTCTTCGTACAAGGCGAGGACGTAACCACGGTTGACGTGATCGAACTGCGGCGCCGGGTGGGCATGGTCTTCCAGCAACCGGTCGTCTTTCCCGGCAGTGTGGCTGACAATCTGCGTTTCGGCCCGGCTCTTCAGGCCCGGGACTTGACGGAAAACGAGATCGATACGCTGTTGGAGCAGGCGCACCTGGAGCGAAGCCTGGCCGGCAAGCCGGCATCGGAGTTGTCGGGCGGCCAGGCCCAGCGCGTCGCCCTGGCCCGGACCCTGGCCAACGGTCCCGATATTCTGCTCATGGACGAACCGACCAGCGCCCTCGATCCCGCCTCCCGTCGCCATGTGGAAGAGACCGTGCGCAGGGCCGTGGCCGCGCGGGCGCTGACCGTGCTCTGGGTCACCCACGACGTCGATCAAGCCCGTTCCCTGGCCGATTATCTCTACCTGCTGGTGGATGGCCGGGTGTTGGATGAAGGTATTCCCGAGCACGTCCTGGGTGAGACGAGCGACCACGTGCATCTCCTGCACCGGTTTGCGGCCGGCGAGTTGGAGAGTGAGCATCCCGAAGGAGCGGAATGATGGCGGAACTATTCGAATCACTGGATCTGGTGCGGATTGGCGCGAGTTTGGCCTTGGTGCTGGCGGCCGGGTTGCTGGGTTTCTGGCAGAAGGCGGGCTTGACCCAGGATCTGGTCGTCGCCACGGTCCGCTCCTTTGTGCAGCTCATTGCCATCGGCTACGCATTGGAGCTGATCTTCGCCCGGGACAGCATCCCGTGGACGCTGCTGATCATGGCCGTTATGCTGGTGGTGGCGGCCTACACCTCGGCCCAGCGAGCCCAGGGCATTCCCAACGCGCTGATGATTACTTTTGCCAGCATTGGTCTGGGGACAGTGCTGACCGTCGGTCTCCTGGTTGCGCTGGGCGTCTTTGCCTTCACGCCCCAGTTCATCATTCCCATCGCGGGCATGGTCATTGGCAATACCATGACGACCTGCTCGCTGGTCATGATGCGTCTGGGCGATGACGTGGTCACTCAACGCAATCAGATCGAAACCGCCCTGGCCCTGGGCGCAACGGGGCGCCAGGCCGTCACGCCCATCGTCCAGCGCTCCATCCGCAGCGCGATGATGCCCGTTATCGACACGACCAAAACCGTGGGCTTGATCAAATTGCCCGGTGCGATGACGGGCATGATTCTGGCCGGCGCCGCGCCGCTCGAAGCGGTCCAACTGCAGATCATCGTCATGTATATGCTGGTGGGCGCGACGGCGTTTACCGCACTCGGCGCGGCCTTTCTCACGGCCCGGGTCTTTTTCAACCAGGCCCATCAGCTGCTCCTGCCGGCGACCGAATAGACCGCGGAGCAAACCGGATACGGCGGGTTGAGACGGACTACCTGGGATAAATCCGCCTAATCCGCTCAATCCGCGTTCTATTTGGATGATGGCTGAATGGTTATGAAATTGTCAGAAATTTGGCCGCTCAAAACCATTCCAATGCGGCTGTTTTGTGCTACAATGGCGCGTGTTGAATTGCGGTCTCGAAGGGCTTGACGCAGGCGCACAGCGCGAGGCCGCCGAACAAGCCTGTGTTCTTGCAGAATGGTCCGATTTTGGGTTGTTCCGTAACTCTTGAAGAAGTTGAGATGGATTTCGTATGATTCGATTCAAGCGCGTTTATCACACGGTTTTGGGTTGGTCCATGTTGGCCCTCGGCAGAATGATCAGTCGCATCATTCTCCATGTCGATGTTGTCGGCCGCTACAACGTGCCAAGCGATCGGCCCCTGATTGTGATCTCCAATCACTTCAGTTGGTTCGACGCCGCGCTCATCACGCTCTATTTGCCTTTCCGGCCGGTTTTCATGATCGCGACCGAGTCCCAGCGTTTCTGGTTCGTGCGCCTCTTCATGGCCGCCTTTCAGGGTATTCCCATCTGGCGCGGCGGCGTGGACCGCAAAGCGCTGCGCATGGCGCTGGATACGCTGCAGCAGGGTCAGTCGCTTGCCATCTTCCCCGAAGGCGGCATCGACCCGCGACGCGCGGCCCAGCGCGCCCGGGGCGAACTGGTCAACGAAAGCGTGACCAACGACTACTCCCATAACGCACGTATGGATGCCCAGCTCACCCATGCCCAGCCCGGCACCGCCTTCCTGGCCGTCCAGAGCGCCGTGCCCATTCTGCCTGTGGCCCTCATCGGCACAGAGCAGATTCTCAACAATCTCATGCAGGGACGGCGTACGCGCGTGACGGTGCGCATCGGACGACCCTTTGGCCCCCTGGAACTCGACAAATCCATGAGCCGGGCCGAGCGTCGCGCGCACATCGACGAGATGGGCGACCAGATCATGGCCAACATTGCCACCCTCTTCCCGGAAGAGAACCGCGGCCCCTTCCGCAACGTGAACTTGAGCCTGTTGCTCCAGCGCAATGCGAACAGCGATGCCCGTCAGTCCCTGAAACTGGGCTCCGGATCGGGTTGATTACCTAGCGCCATGAGGCGTCATTTGCTGGAACAAAAAAAGAGCAGGGCGGACCGTAGATAATCCGCCCTGCTCTTTTTTGTTGAGGCTTCATGCGCCGAATGTTGTTAACGGTTCACATCTAGCATAAGACGGCGTAAATACCACGACGGAAATCCTCACACAGTCGCTGCCAGAGGTAGAAGCGCTGGATTTGCGTCGTGGTATTCACGCCGATCTGTACTCGGGTGTGCGGTAGGACACAGCAAGGGCGGCGCGGTTCCGCTATCGTTTTCATACG
>CAYZLP010000507.1:1817-4438 GCA_964478635.1 uncultured Caldilineaceae bacterium | reverse complement strand
CCGGAGCGCGGGCGCTGCCGCGTGCGGGGCGCCGGGGGCGTCATACTCATTCGCGACGGAGAGGAGGCGCGCTTTGCAGCGGGCGCCGACTTCCCCATTGGAGAATTGGGGCCATTTGCCATCCCCGCGGCAGCCGATCTGCCTTCTCAGCTTTGGCGGGAGGCTGCGGAACGACGGCAGGCCGAGCGGCGCCAGGAAGCCCACGATCCCACGCCGGATACAGCGATTCTGGAACTCCTCAAACAGCGGGAAGTGGCCAGACAGACCCGGGAGTGGGCCGCGGCCGATCGCCTTCGGGACGAGATCGAACGCGCAGGCTGGCAGATCAAAGATACGCCCGAAGGGCCTGTGCTCGAAGCGCAGTAGAATGATGGAAGACAAGCATTCGAGATTTTACTCGACCCGGAACATTCGAAAGAACTGCTCACGGTCGACGGGCGGATGCTGGGCGGTGGCCAGATTCTCCACAACATGGTCGGGCCGGCTCATGCCGACCAGGGCCGTGGTGACGCCGGGCGTGCTGCGGCTCAATTGAAGGGCAAGTTGAGCATCGCTGGCGAATTCGCCCAGCTTTTTACGCAAAGTGACGGGCGGGCGCCCCTGAATTTGCCCCTGAATCAGGGAGGCAGAGGTGATGGCGACCATGCCGTACTGCACCGCGGCTGCCAACAGTGAAACCTGGACCCGACTGCTGTTGCCGTTATTGCCGCCCACGTAGATGTACTGGTTTCGCTTGATGAGCCCCTCCATCATGCCCATATTGTAGGGAAATTGGAGAAAGCGGCAGCGATGGTCGACGCCGCCTACCTTGCGCGCGGCATCCATCAAGACGAACAGGGGCAGATAGTTGCGCTCCGTCTCATCCGCGCGCAGGCCCGACCAGGAGGCGATGCCATAAGCGCGAATGCGACCGGCTCTGGCTTCTTCCTCCAGGCGGGCGAAGGCAGCCTCCAGGCGCGCGAGAAACTGTTCCGATCCGACGCCCTGTTCGAGCTGAACTTCGGGGTTGTGCAGATAATAAACGTCGATGGTCTCCAGTCCCAGGTTCGCCAGGCTGGTTTCGATCTGATGACTCAGGAATTCGGGCGCCAGACAGTGTACGCCGCCGGCAATCTCCTCGTCGGTCGCCAGCCCGGTGGCCACAAAGCGGCCGTGGAGGTCGCGCTGGGCAGCCAGGTCCCCCTGCCCGTCGTACGACACATAGCCGCCTTTGCTGCAGATGATGACTTCATCGCGCGCGACATCGCCCGCGGCAAAGCTCTCGGCCAGCGCCCGGCCCAAGTCCCGTTCGGACTGCATGAGGCGATAGTTAACGGCCGTGTCGAAGACATTGCAGCCATTGGCCAGCGCGGTCTTGATGCTTTCCACGTAGCCGTCGCTGGTGGCGGCATCGTTCTCACCCAGGTATGTGCCGAGACCGATGCTGCTGAATTGGAGGCCAAAGCGGGATCGAAAGTGGCCTGGAGCGAGATGACCCATCCGGGCAGCGTAGCGCTCCGTACCGACTCGCGTGGCGTGAGTTGAGATAGTCATAGAAATCAGTGCTCGCTTACTTGGGCGGTTTGGGCGGCGGTTCAGGCGCCATGCCCATCTCCTGCAAGAGACCGGCAAGGCCGAAATTGGCCGCCAGGCTTACCATGGCCGGCATCAGTAGCAGCACCGGCACGGTCAGGAGAGTGCTCAACACAATGAGGAGAAAGGCAAAGGCCAGCATGAGCAAAGAATAGAGGGGATGGCGAAGTCCCAGCAAGAATGCGTTCTTGAGCGCCAATATGACCGTCGGTTCTTCCTGCTGCCAAAGCAGGGGGAAAAAATACTGGCCGATCATCAGAAAAAAGAGCAAGATCCAGGTCCAAAAGAAGCTCATGGCCCGGCTCCAGTCCTGGGCATTGCTGTAGAACCAGATATTGAAGAGCAGACCGCCCACCACGACGAGAATGAGGGCCAGAAGCAACCAACCCCGGCCGATATTGCGCTTGGCGCCATCCCAGAAGAAACTCATATCGACGCGCCGGTAGTTAGCGATGCGATTGGTAACGTGGTTGAGTCCCATGGTCGCAGGCCCCGCCGTCACCACCAACAAAATGCCGGCCCACCACAAGAGGCTCATGACGATACAGAGAAAAAGCTCGTCATACGTCGCCTTGAAAACCCGCCCCATTACGACAAACGCCTTCATGCCAACCCCTATCGTATCCGTTTCACTTCCAGTGACGCGGGCGATTATACCATAGCATAGGCAATGTTCGGTGTATCGTATGGCTCTTTGCACACAATTTCTTCAGACATCTCTACTCAACGTCACCCAACGATCAAATTCATCTCCGAAATCGACTTTTCCCGGAAGTGGCGTTTTGGGCAGTTTTGATTTACCTTGCTGCTATGGAAGCCATGGAATCAGCCGCCGCCGAATTGGATCGTTTGCCGAACGCCGCACCGTTTCCCGTTATGCGGGTAGGAGAATGGATCGCCCTGTTCGTGATCCTTGCGCTTTTTCTGGGCCAGAGCTACACAGTCATTCCGCGTGAATCGGCCACCTTTGACGAACAGTATCATCTCACCGCCGGCTACAGCTATCTGCGCACCGGCGATTATCGCCTTGCCTCCAATCACCCGCCCCT
>CAYZLP010000507.1:0-1717 GCA_964478635.1 uncultured Caldilineaceae bacterium | reverse complement strand
TGCTCCTGGCCGCCTTCGATCCCAACCTGCTCTTCCACACGCGTCTGGTGACGACCGATCTGGGCGTTACGCTCTTCCTCTTCGTCGCAGTCTGGTTCTTCTGGCGCTGGCTGGTCCTGGGTTCAAGGACGAGTCTCCTGCTGGCCGGCCTGGCCGGCGGCTTGACCATGGCAGCCAAATACACGGGCGTGCTGCTTTGGCCTTTGCTGGTTCTCATCGTGCTCATTCAACCGCAGGGGGCAACCGACGGTGAACGACCGCTCATGCGCAGGGGCGGCGGGCTCGCACTCACGGGGCTGCTCGGCCTCGTAACCTTGTGGGGCGTCTTTCGCTTCGACAGTGGCGTCGCCGAGGCCTTGCCCGTTTCGCTGTGGTTACCGGCGCCCTTTTATTGGGAAAATCTCTATCGCTCCTTCTTCGCCATCGTGGGGGATGGCGATCCCAAGCTCTTCTTTCTGCTGGGCGAGCGTTCGCTTGACGGCTGGTGGTATTACTTCCCCGTGGTCTTCGGCGTCAAGACGCCGCTGCCAACGCTGCTGCTGATCGGCGCGGGTATCGCCGTCATCGTTGGCCGGCGCCAGATTCGCCGCTCCGTCGCCCTCTGGATCGGACCCGTGGCATTTCTGCTGCTCGGCATGACGGGCTATCTCACCATCGGCTATCGCCACATTCTGCCGGCCCTGCCCTTCCTTCTGGGCGTGGCGGGCTATTCGGCCGCATGGGTCGAAAAACAGTCCGGGACACGACGCAGCTTGGGATTGGCGGCCCAGGCGCTCTGCTTGTTCTGGCTGCTCGTGGGAACCACCCGGATCTATCCGCACCACGGTTCCTATTTCAACGAAACGGCCGGCCCGTGGACCAACTGGAGCAACATCGTCGTGGACTCTAACTTGGATTGGGGTCAGGACCTGCCTTCCCTGGCCGAAGTCATGGACGAATTGGGCATCGACACGATCAATCTCGCTTACTTCGGCAAGGCCGTCCCGGAACATTACGGCGTGCGCTATCGTCCGCTGCCGGGCTTTCTGCGTTTCATGGAGGGCATCGAGCTGAATGCCTACAACCCGGTTTCGCCTTCGCCCGGTTGGTATGCCATCAGCGCCACCAGCCTGCAGCTTGGCCTGCAGCAGCCCGGAACGGAGAACCTATACGCCTTTTTCCGCAACCGCACGCCCGATGCCCGGGCAGGCTACTCCATCTATTTGTACCGGATCGAGGACGCGGGTGACGAAGATGTCAGACGCCCGGTGCTCAGCGGCGCGCCCGCCTGGCAGCGATCGGCTGAGGAGTTGGCGGGGGACGGCAGACTTCAGGTGAAGTGGGTGAAGAGCCCGGACGTCCCTTTGTATCCGCTGGGCGAAGGATATTCCGCGCCGGGGAAGAACTACACGGAGGTCGAAGCGGATTTCGGAGGAGTCATGACCCTGCTGGGCTACCAAATGGATGCCGAAGTGCTGGAGCCCGGTCGCGATCTAACGCTCTCCCTCGTCTGGCAGGTCGGTGAGGAGCCCATGCCCATGCCAGCGCCGACACGGGGCGCGCCCCTTGCCGCTTTCATTCACCTGGTGGAGCGTAACGAAGAGAAGACCGTCGCTCAGTTCGACGGTTGGCCCACGGCGCTGGCCGGGCTTGAGCCGGGAGACATCATTGTCCAGGCCGTCCGGATTCCGGTTCCGGCGGAACTCGACGGCGAGGAGTATGGTGTACGGGTCGGGCT
>CAYZLP010000506.1:0-4438 GCA_964478635.1 uncultured Caldilineaceae bacterium | reverse complement strand
ATCAACGGCCGCTGCTGGCCATCATGTCGACCACGACTGTGATGGCCAATATCAAGATTGCATTCTCGCCGGGCATCACCTCTACGCCGTAGCTGTCGCGCACGCGGAACCATTTCTTCGAAACGGACGCAATGGTCTGGCGACCGCGCTCAATGCGGTATTCATGATGCAGTACATTGCCCTGGATCGACAGATTCTGACCGCCGGGGACATCGATATCCCACCGATCGCGCAGGGGCGTTACGAGCGCATTGTGCACCTTGGCCACGGGACGGCCGTGGCCATCCTCAATGGTCATTGAATCGCGCACGCGCGCAATCCGTTCCTGAATTTTCAGGAGTTCTTGTCCCTGAGCATCGTCGAACTTCAGCGTGCCGCGAACGCGTAAGGCTTTGCCGTCGACCTTAAAAACCTTTTGGCCGCGGTCGTTCTCGATCCAAAAGTCATCACCGATAGAGACCATCCGCTGACGCATCTGATAGCGGGATCCCGAAGCGCCGGGAGATGCAGCGGCGGCCTCGCTACCCGACGGAGCTGCTGCGCCTTGGCTTTCTTGGCGCTCTTGTTGTGTTGCCTGTCTACGTCCTCGCATGATATTTTCCTCCTAGAGGTTGAATGTGGTGCAATCAATGCCATGATAGCGGCTTTTCTCCGGCGACAGCAGTTGAAACAGCCGCCTCAATTCGAACACGAATGCCTCCATGTCGCTCCTGCTGAGTTCCGGACCACAGGTCCTGCACCATCTCTGTCATGTTCGCTCGACTCCACGCATACGAACGGCACGGATCCGGTCAAAAAAAGCCAACAGAATCACAATACCATTAATTACGTAGAGGATCGTAAAGACTTTCGTTACGGTCGTGGTCGGGGTTAAATCGCCATACCCAACCGTGGCCAAGCTGATGACACAGAAGTACAGCGAGTCAAGGTAGCTCCAACCCTCCAGCCAGTGATAGATGAACGTACCGAACAAGAGCGTCGTGAATGCCCAAACAATGGTGGTGCGCGATGCCCGATCGCGCAGTACATCCAGCAACAAGAGGGATCGCAGCGGATGATACTCCGTTACCTCTTTTTCTACTCCCTTAATCGACTCTTCAGGTTTCATCTCATGTCCTCAGTTGCGCCAGCGCCATCGCCACGGCAACGGCAAAACCGAAGACCAAAAAGAGGCCGCTTTCGTTGCCGCCGTGCTCAAACGATTCTGGTATCATTGAGTCACAAAGCATGACCAGCAGTGCGCCGGCGGCAAATGCATCGACGACGGCGCCGGTCGCGCCGGGCAGAGCGCTGGCCAGGACATATCCCATCACGGCAGCAATGATACTGAGGGCGCATACGGCCAACCACAGTCGAGTGATCTTGCTGCGTGCCCAACCGTTGGTGAGCATACCCGCAGTGCCGCCCAATCCCTGTGGGATGTTGCCGATGGCCACGGCGAAGATGAAGGCCAGCGAGACCTGGGGCGAATGGACCAGTGAGAGGCCCAACACCAGCGACTCAGGAACGCCATCCAACAACGATCCCAGAAGAATCGCCGTGCCTGAACCACCACCCTGACCGCCATCCATGTCCATGCGTTCAGCCCCGCCCAGGTGATCCACCCACTTGTCCGCATAGTAGAAGGTGAGCGCACCGGCTGCCAGCCCCAGGCTCACGACAATGAAGTTGCCTTTCACCTCGACAAGCGGGCCCAAGATGAGCTGATAGGCCACAGCGCTGATGATTGCCCCGACGCCGAAAGCCATGATCAGCCCTGTCCATCTCAAGCTGACGGCATTCCGATACGCAAGAACCATTCCGATGAGTAGCGTTCCTGTTGCGACCGCACTCCATAATGCCGCTTGAAGCATATGTCCCTCCTCCCAACCGTCAACACGCTGAACCGATATCTGCCATCACGTCGAGGTGGGTGTAGCCTGTGCCATCATCCATGGCCAGGCATCTATTGGCGTTCTATCTAGCGATTTGGCTGTGTCGGCGCAGCAGACAGATTGCGCCGACACAGCATGCAACTCCCTACTGCCGCGCCATTGCCACGCGCAGACGCTCGTCGGGATCGATGAAATGGTCGTGATCGTCCTTGCCCACGTCGAGTTGCACCCATGAGATCTTACCGGTGAATTTACTCCCTTTTGCCGTGTAGTCCGGACTGACCATCGTGCCGGTCTCATGGCCGATATCCGTGGTCTCGTCGGCTGAGAAGATCATCGGATGCGTTGCCTCGACGCGACCCTTGCCGACCTCTTTGCCGTCGTAGTAGAGCGTAACATCACCGCCCTTGGCGAGCCCGCCGCCATCGTACGCGAACTCCATCCTCACTTGATGCTTGCCCTGGGTAATCGCTTCGGTCGCTTCGGTCGGGAAGAGGTGAATGCCCAGGACGTTGTAGGTGAACTTGAGTTTACCGTCCACGAAGTAGACTGCCCAACCGCCAAACTTGCCGCCCTGCGCGATAATCACGCCGTTTGCAGCCTTCTCCCCGACTTCGATCTCGGCTGAGATGGAGAACGACTTGTTTTTGATGTTCACGACGCTGTTCTCGGAAAGCCGCCCCATGCCGGGAAAGAACTGCTGTGAATTTCCCCGGATGAGGGTCGGGCGCCCGGCGATGTCCGGGTTGACACGTTCGGCCTGGCGATCATCCAACGGCAGCACGTTGTACTTGACGGCCTCGATCAAGAAGAGCCGCTGTAGCTTGTGTAACATCTCCGGCATCTCTTTGGAGAGGTCATGCGCCTGCGACCAATCCTTGCTGCCGTCATACAATTCCCAGACGTCATCGTCAAAGGGAGGCATTTCGAAACCAACCATTTGCCATGGGATGCGATGCTTGGTCACTGCGCTCCAGCCTTTATAGTAGATACCCCGGTTGCCGAACATCTCGAAATACTGAATCTCATGTCGCTCGGCCGCTCCAGCATCGTTGAAGCTGTACAGCATGCTCGTGCCTTCCATGGGCGACTGCTGCACGCCGTTGACAAACGTTGGTTCAGGCAGTTCGGCCGCCTCCAGGATCGTGGGAGCGACATCGATCACGTGGCAGAACTGATCGCGCAACCCGCCCTTCTCGTCGATGCCCCTGGGCCAATGAACGATGGTTCCATTGCGCGTGCCCCCCCAGTGGGAGGCAACCTGCTTGGTCCACTGATAAGGGGTGTCCATCGCCCAGGCCCAGCCCACCGCGTAGTGGTTGTACGACTCGGGCGAGCCAAACTCATCCACCTTGGATAGCAAGAACTCCGGCGTCTCCAGGGCGGCCATACCGTTGAAGTTGGCCATCTCGTTGAAGGCGCCGTTCACGGTCCCTTCGGCTGAAGCGCCGTTGTCACCGATGATGTAATAGACCAGCGTATCGTCTAGAACGCCCAAATCATCGATAGCATCGATCACCCGCCCGACGTGGTAGTCAGTGTGCTCCAGGAAGCCGGCGTAGACTTCCATTTCCCGTTCGAGCACCGGCTTGAGTTCGTCGGGCATCTCATCCCAAGCGGGGATCTCTGCATGGCGTGCGGTCAACGCACAATCCGGTGGGATCACGCCCAGTTCCTTTTGCTTGGCGAAGGTGATCTCGCGTTGTTTGTCCCAACCATGCGCGAACTGACCCTTGTACTTGTCCGCCCATTCCTTTGGGACATGGTGCGGCGCGTGGGTTGCGCCCGGTGCGAAATAGACGAAGAAGGGCTTGTCGGGCATCAGTGCCTTTTGCTGACGGATCCAGTTAACGGCATGATCGGCCAGATCTTCGGTCAGGTGATAACCCTCTTCGGGGGAAGCGGGCGGTTCGATGGGCGTCAGCCCTTCATAAAGCGCCGGGTCCCACTGGTTGTTTTCACCGCCAATGAAGCCGTAGAAGTACTCAAAGCCGCCGCCGCCGGCAGGCCAGTGATCGAACGGCCCCATGGGGCTCGACTCCCAGACCGGCACCTCATGACACTTGCCGAACATGGCTGTAGAGTAGCCGTTGAGCTTCAAGGTTTCAGCAATGGGCGCCATGGTGTTGGGCCGCAGGGAACTCTGGCCCGGCGCCGAAGTGGCCGTCTCTGTGATGTTGCCCATGCCCGCCGAATGGTGGTTGCGACCGGTCATCATCGCCTGGCGGGTCGGTGCGCACAGGGCAGTCGTGTGGAAGCGGTTGTACTTGAGGCCGCCAGTGGCCAGCTTTTCCGCTACCGGCGTGTTGCACGGCCCGCCAAACGCGCTGGATGCGCCAAAGCCGACATCATCGAGGAGCACGACCAGCACATTGGGCGCGCCCTGCGGCGGTCGTATCGGCTCAATGGGCGGGAACTTCGTGTCTGGATCCTTGGCGTCGTAGGTAGTGATCCCCGGCTTTGCGCGATGGGGGATGGGTAGTTGGGCCCGCAGGTGTTGATCGGGTTGACTAGACATGTCGTTTTCCTTTTACTTGGGAACCACAAGTGTCCCCGTTTTGCGG
>CAYZLP010000505.1:0-4439 GCA_964478635.1 uncultured Caldilineaceae bacterium | reverse complement strand
GCAGAGGGCCGCTTCCAGGACCAGATCGTGCCGGTCGAGGTCAAGAGCCGCAAGCAGACGGTTGTCTTTGATACGGACGAACATTTCCGCCCCGATGCCAGCCTAGAGTCCATGGCCAGACTGCGACCGGTCTTCAAGGCGGACGGCACCGTCACGGCCGGCAACGCATCCGGCCTGAACGACGGCGCGTCGGCCGTGGTGCTGGCTGCAGCCGAAGTGGCGGAAGCCAAGGGGCTCAAGCCGTTGGCGCGCCTGGTTGGCTATGCCCACGCAGGCGTCGAGCCTCAGTACATGGGCATCGGCCCGGTGCCGGCCACGCGCAAGCTGCTGGCAGAGACGGGCGTTTCCATCGACGAGATCGACGTTTTTGAGGTAAACGAAGCCTTTGCGGCCCAGGCTATCGCCGTGGTCAAGGATCTGAACCTGCCCATGGAGAAGACCAATCCCAACGGCAGCGGCATCTCGTTGGGCCACCCCATCGGCGCAACGGGCGCCATCATCACCACCAAGGCCCTCCACGAACTGCAGCGGGTCGGCGGACGCTACGCCTTGGTGACCATGTGCATCGGCGGCGGCCAGGGCATCGCCGCCCTTTTCGAGCGTATGTAAACAAGGCAATGGGCCGCGGATGACGCGGATAGGGCAAATGAACGCGGATTTTCTCCTGAGAATCCGCTGAAATCCGCTGCATCCGCGGTCTATTGCGATTTATGATCAGGAGGCATAGATTTGACCATGGACGTAATGGGGATTGATATCGGCGGCAGCGGAATAAAGGGCGCACCGGTTGATGTCGTCAAGGGTGAACTGGTGGCCGAGCGCTACCGCATCCCTACGCCGCAGCCGTCAAAACCCGATGCCGTGGCCGAAGTGGTGGGCGAAATCGTCCGTCATTTCAACTGGCAGGGACCGATTGGCTGCGCCTTTCCGGCCATCGTGCAGCATGGCGTGACCCGCTCTGCGGCGAATGTGGACGAGGAGTGGATCGGCACGGACGCGGTCAAGCTCTTCATGGACGCCACGGGCTGTCCCGTACGCGTGCTGAACGACGCCGACGCCGCCGGCGTGGCGGCCATGGCCTTTGGCGCCGGTCAGAATCAAAACGGCGTCGTGATCATGCTGACCATCGGCACCGGTATCGGCAGCGCCATCTTCCTGGACGGCAAGCTCGTGCCCAATACCGAGCTGGGCCACCTGCAGATTCAGGGCAAAGACGCCGAACATCGGGCTTCGGACCGGATCCGGAAGGAGGAGAATCTGTCTTGGAAGGAATGGGGCAAGCGACTCAACGAATATCTGCAGCATGTGGAGTTTCTCTTCTCGCCCGATCTCTTCATTATCGGTGGCGGCGTGAGCAAGAAGCACGAAAAGTTCTTCAAATATCTGGACTTGCAGACGCCAATCGTGCCGGCTGAATTGCGCAATGAAGCGGGCATCATCGGCGCAGCTATGGCCGCGCGGGATCTGGTCTGACGTCCATGGCCCGTCCATCAGTCGACCAGCAGGTCACCTTCCTCTACACCCGGGATATGGCTGGCACCGCCGCTTTTTACGAGAATATATTTGAACTACCGCTGGTATTGGATCAGGGATCCTGCCGGATCTATCGCGTCGGCGCCGACGCGTTTCTCGGCTTTTGTGAGCGAGCTGCCCCCGACAAACCCGAAGGCATCATTTTCACGCTGGTCACACGGGAAGTCGACGCTTGGCACGAGCATCTGCGCGCGCACGGCGTGCCCATCGAAAAACCCCCCGCCTTCAACCCGACCTACAACATCTATCAGTTTTTTGCCCGCGATCCCAACGGCTATTTGATTGAGATCCAGACCTTCCTGGATCCGGCCTGGCCCGCCAAATAGTTCTTCGTTGTGGGGGCATGCGGGTGGACTTCAGTGTTGGGGCAAACCGAGACAAGACCCTTCGCTGGAGTGACCGCACGGCGAACATGCTGGCTAGACCCGCTCAGGGTGACGAATGCGTCCCCGTCGTGAATTGCGCCCGGGGCATGCACGAGCCTTGACATCCAGCCGCAAACAATCATATAATGAAACTATATTTCATTATATGAATCGTGGGTTGCCGCCATGACCGTCCTTGCCGACGTACAATCGATCGAAACCTACCCGGGCGCGCAATCGATCTCGCGGGCCATTGCCCTGCTCAAGGCCTTTGACGACGCCCATCCGGAGTGGACCCTGGGCGAGTTGAGCGACTATCTGGGGCTTAACAAGACCACGACCTACCGCATCCTGGCCGCGCTGGAAAGCGAGCAGATCGTCATGCGGGTCGGCAACGGCAGCTATCGTCTGGGTACGGAACTGATCGCCCTGGGTGGCTGCGCCATGCGCGCCAACGATTTGCGCGACGCGGCCCGCCCCTTCATGGAGACATTGACCCGCGAGATCCATGAAACGGTCTCGCTGGAGATCTTGACCCGGGACCATGTACAGATTCTCGATGAGGTCTCCAACCGCGATCCCATGGCTGTTTCTCAGGATATCGGCGCCCGCCTGCCGATCCACGCCACCTCAACCGGTAAGCTGCTTCTGGCCTATCAGCCGGACGCCGAGATCGATGCCGTGCTGGCGCGACCCCTTGCGGCGCTCACGCCCCACACGATAGTGGAGCCTTCTGCGCTGCGGAATCAGCTGGCCGAGATCCGCAATCAGGGCTATGCCACGGCACAGCATGAACTTGACATTGGTTTTGCCGCAGTGGCCGCGCCGATCTACAACCAGACCCATGCCGTTGTGGCTGCCTTGAGCGTCGGCGGCCCGATTCTGCGCCTGCAAGAGCGTGATTTTCCGGCCGTGGTCGCGGCTGTGCAGGTCGCTGCGCGCCGCGTTTCCCGCCGGCTCGGTTATCATCCCGGTTAGTTACTTTTTCATAATATGAAATAGACTGCTTTGTAGGCTGCGCGGCAACGCGTTCGCTATCTCGTTCTTATGGCAATTTATCGATTAGGAGAGTTTCTATGTTGACCAAGACGATTGAAAAGCTCAACGTTCCCGGCCCCAAGGCTCGCTCGATTCTGACCCGCGACCGGCGCGTGGTCTCCGCAGCCTATGGTCGGGTCGCCGAACTGGTGATGGATTATGGGCGGGGCAGTGAGGTTTTTGACGTGGACGGCAATCGCTTCATCGATTTTGTGTCAGGCATCGCCGTCAATTCCACGGGCCACAGCCATCCCTATGTCGTCGACGCGATCCGCGCGCAGGCCGAACAGTTCCTGCACATCTCATCGGATTATTATCATGAAGCATGGGTGGCACTGAGCGAAAAGCTCGATGAGATTGCCCCTTTCGAGGAGGAGGCCGGTATCTTCCTGGGTAACTCGGGAACAGAAGCGGTGGAAGCGGCCATCAAGCTGGCCCACTATCACACCGGCCGCGATCGCTTCATCGGTTTCCTGGGCGGCTTCCATGGTCGGACCCTGGGTTCTCTGGCTTTCACTGCCAGCAAAGCCGTGCAGCGCGAAGGCTTCACGACCATTCCCAGCGTGACCCACATCCCCTACCCCAACGCCTACCGGCCGACCCTGGCCTGTCAGCCCGGCGACGAGGATTACGGCGACACGGTGGTCAGCTTTTTGGAGAATGTGATTTTCAAGAGCATCGCGCCGCCTGAAGACGTGGCCGGTATTCTTGTGGAGCCGATCCAGGGTGAGGGCGGCTATGTAGTGCCGCCGGCCAACTTCTTCCCGCGCCTGCGTGAGGTCTGCGATCGCTACGGGATTTTGCTCATCGTGGATGAGGTCCAGGCCGGCATGGGTCGGACGGGGCGCTGGTGGGCCATCGAGCATTGGGGCGTGGAGCCCGACATCGTCTGCACGGCCAAGGGTATCGCCAGCGGCGTGCCCCTGGGCGGCATCATCGCGCGTCACAGCGTCATGGATTGGCCCATGGGCGCCCATGGTAACACGTACGGCGGCAATCCCCTGGCCTGTGTGGCAGCCCTGGCCACCATCGACGTATTAGAAAACGGCGGCATGCAGAACGCCGAGGAGCAGGGCGATTACATGATGGCGCAGCTGGCCAAGATGGCTGCACGTCACCCCTCCATGGGCGACGTGCGCGGCAAAGGTCTGATGATCGGCGTGGAGTTCGTAGCCGACAAGGAAAGCCGGGCCATGGCGCCGGAGCTACGCGAGCGGATCGTGCAGATCGCCTTCGAGCACGGCCTCCTCATCATGGGATGCGGCCGCAGCGCCATGCGCATCATTCCGCCGCTGGTCATCGAGCGCGGCCTGGTCGATGAGGGCCTGGCCATCTTCGAGCACGCCGTTACGCTGGCTGAGGCAGAGGCCGGGCTTTAGGCGCCGCCGCCCCAGGTTCCGATAGGCTGCCCGACGATCGAGCCCTGATAGGCGCGACCGGGGTACGCTTCCCCAGCGTCTGGGGAAACTCGGTACGCAGGTAGCGCAGGCGCTGGAGCACGGC
>CAYZLP010000504.1:0-4439 GCA_964478635.1 uncultured Caldilineaceae bacterium | reverse complement strand
AGAACGCGGATTAGGCGGACTTCGTCGTGAGCTCAGTCGAACGATTTACCGAATCTACGCGGATCATTATTCAGATGATCAGCGGGATTCCGCCAGATCCGCTCAATCCGCGTTCTATCAGGTCAATGGCGAATGGTTACTGGTACACGTTAATTCAAGGAGAAGCGCATGAGCGAGGAAAAAGTGCGATGTCAGGGCAAGACCAAAGCGGGCAAGCCGTGCAAGAATTACGCCCAGGACGGGTCAAGCTACTGCCACCTGCACCAGGACCAGGCGGACGATGAGCTAGCGGCAGCGGCGGCCGCCATCGCCGTAGCCAATGAGCCGGCAGGGGCGACCCTGGGTAGTCAGACCGCACAAGACAAGCTGGAGATGCTGCTCGACGAACTGAACCAACTGGCCGGCGAGTTGCAGAAGCGCTATCCGGACTATCGGCCGCCTTCCTTCTCCCGCCAGGGGCTGAGCGATTTGGTGAGCCGTAACCTGGAACGCTTCACACCCGAGGTCGGGGTCGAGCTGGTCAACGAACTGCGCGCCAATCTGGAAGGCACCTCGCCCAAGGATCTCCTCGACCCGGATACCTGGAAGGGTCTCTGGTACATCCTCAACTACACGGCCCAGGGCCAGACAGCATCCGCGCGGGGCTACGTCGCCGAGCGCCTCTCAGGCCTGCCCGGCATGGCCACCGTCTCGGATCTGAAGGCCAATCTGGAAGGCACCTCGCCCAAGGAACTGCTCGATCCCGAAACCTGGAAGGGCATGTACCTCATCGTCAACTACTCGCTCCAGGCCACCGCGCGCGACCTGAAGCGCAAGGTGCTGGGGGAGGAAGAGGAATCGTAGAATCGTCAACCATTGACAATTGTTCATCGACAATCGGCGATCGACAATTGTCCATCAACTCAGCCAACCCGGCCGCGCAAGCGACGTGTCCGGCCCGCCACCGAGGCGAATGTACGTCTCAGGACGCCGCTGGTGAAGGAGGGGAAAGAGTTCACGCCATTGGGCCAGGACCGCGGGGTCCAGGTCGGCCACGACGAGATCCGTGCCGCTGCGGGAGCCTTCGGTCAGAATTGCGCCGCCGGGGTCACAGATGAAGCTGCTGCCGTAGAAAGTGACCTGGCCTTCCCGACCGGTACGGTTGGCCGCAGCAATGAAGAGACCGTTGGCTACCGCGTGGCCGCGCATGACGCTCTGCCAGGCCGATTTGGAATCAAATTCGGGCGCATTGGGCTCCGAACCGATGGCCGTGGGGTAGAAGATCAACTCGGCCCCCTCCAGCGCGTAAATGCGGGCCAACTCGGGAAACCACTGATCGTAGCAGGTTGGCGCGGCCAGTTTGATTGCGCCCAGGTCGTGGACGGGATAGTCGGCCGCGCCGCCAAAGAAATCGGTCTCGTGATAGGCCTCGCCCGAAGGAATGTGAATCTTGCGCGTGAAGTGGACCAGGCGGCCGTCCGGATCGTGCACCGTAGCCGTATCCCAGTGCACGTTCGCCTCGTCACATTCGAAGATGCTGGCGACGATCGTCACGCCGTGCTCGCCGGCCAGTGCGCCGAAAACCTCGTCCGACGGCCCGCCGCGCAGGGGCTCGGCCCA
Organism: uncultured Caldilineaceae bacterium; assembly: GCA_964478635.1. GTDB lineage: Bacteria > Chloroflexota > Anaerolineae > Caldilineales > Caldilineaceae > JAGRCP01. The sequence goes on along the minus strand of CAYZLP010000504.1, from coordinate 2,840 downwards.
GCCAAAACCGGCTTTGTCGCGACTGCCGGGAAAGTAGGGCGAGAGCGTGAACTCGGGCAGGCAGATCAACTGCGCTCCTGCCCGCGCGGCATCGGTGATGAGTGTGCTATAGGCATCGACCGCTTTGGCGCGGCTGCCCGGCCAGTACGTCTGGGCGAGGGCAATCCGAATTGCGTCCACAACAAATCTCCCGTTACTGACCCGCCAACACAATCCGCCACGGGTTCGCTGATGGGTCGTGCACAAAAAGCTCGCCAGCGCGCCGCTCCACCGGGATACCGCGCGCGTCGAGGCGTGCGTTCACGGCGGCCAGGGCTGCAGCGTCGGGCAAGACAAGCGTGGCCCAACGCAGACGAGCCGCATCTGCCGGCGGGGGCGGCGCACCGACGCCGGCCCAGACGTTGAGCCCCAAGTGATGGTGATAGCCGCCGGCAGCTACAAAGCTAGCCATGTTGCCATAGCGCACCATCAAGTCCATCCCCAATACGTCGACGTAAAACTGTTCCGCGGCGGCTAGGTCGGCGACGTGAAGGTGCACGTGCCCCATGACGGTTTCGTCCGGCATGTTCGCAGAGGCCGCCGTTGCACCATCCAATTCGGCCAGCACTCCCTGGACGTCAAAGGGGTCGACGGTCATCTTGAGCACGCCGCCGGGATACTGCCATTCAGACCGGGAACGATCCCGATAGATCTCGATACCGTGGCCATCGGGGTCGGCAAGATACAGGGCCTCGCTCACCGCGTGGTCCGACGCGCCGGTGAGAGGCGTGTCGGTAGCGATAAGGTGCTGGAGCGTGTGGGCCAATGCCGTACGGGAGGGCAGCAAGAGGGCGAAGTGGTAGAGGCCGGTCGTGTTCCGAACCTGCCGCGCGCCCGGCTGCTCGATCAAATGGAGGAGCGGTCGCGCATGGACGCCCAGAACCAGCTCGCTTTCGCCTTCTTCCAGCGCGCGGAGACCGATGCGCTCGGTATAGTAGCGGCGGGAGCGAGCGAGATCGGCCACAGTCAGCGCAACCGGCCCCATGTGGGTATCGGGATGGATGGAATCGGACATAGTGTTCCTCAACAGAAAAGAGCCAGCACTTCTTTGGCCGGCCGCCGCGTTTCGGCATTGCAGCTGATGTGCCGGGGCACGTCGAAGGTCGTCATCTGGGCCACGGCATACTCCCGCCGGGTGAAGTCCGTGTGGTGGTTGGAAATCACGACGGGCACGTTGCGCCGGGCCAGTTCCTCGGCCTTGCGCGCCAGGCGCAACTGCTGAGTCAAGTCAAACTTGTTGGCGCTGTAGCTCGTGAAGTGAGCCGTATCGGACAGGGGCACGTAGGGCGGGTCGCAGTAGACCACGTCGCCGGGTCGGGCCCGATCCATGACCGCGGCAAAGTCATCGTGGAGGAAGCGCACCCGTTGTGCCCGCTCATGGAAAGCGTGCATTTCGGCCTTGGGAAAGTAGGGCCGGGCATAGCGGCCAAAGGGCACGTTGAACTGCCCTTTGCTGTTGTAGCGGCAGAGGCCGTTAAAACAGTGGCGGTTGAGGTAGACAAAGAGCATGGCCTTGAGGCGCACATCTTTCGTTTCGTTGAAGCGCGCCCGCAACTCATAGTAGACGGGCTTGCGGTTGTTCTCCGGCCGGAAATAGACGCGGCAAGCTTCGATGAAGGGTTCGCCTTCGTCGCGCAAGAAGCGGTAGAGATGAATCAGGTCCGGGTTTGCGTCGGCCAGGATGTAGCCGTCATAATCGGTGTTGAGAAAGACCGCGCCAGAACCCACAAAGGGTTCGATCAGGCGCTGGCCCGGGGGCAGTATGGCGCGAATGCGCTCGACGAGTCGATATTTGTTGCCGGCCCACTTCAAGAATGGTCGCACGATTGCTTATCCTCGTGGCTAGAACTGCATGACGATTCTTGTACTGGGCGGTGAACCCTATTGTAGCGGATTTTGGAATTGAGGGAAAGTAGCATTGAAGAACATCATCCAACGGGGCCACGCGCCGGAGGTCTATGAAGCCGCCGCGGAGCTCCGGCCGCCTCGCTACATTTCGCCAGAGTGAAGGCGCCTGGGAAATCCGCGGTCGATTTGCGACCACTACGTGAACGGAATGACACATCGTGCAGTTCTGAGGTTCTGATCTCGATCCGCCAAAGGTCGGCGGAAACGAGGGACTCGGTTTTTCAACCCCGCGTCACTATAGACTAGGACCGCCGATTCTCCGGCTGCTTGATGTGGTAGCGGATGCCGCGACCGGCCAGGGGCTCATCCGCGTAGCGAGGAATCAGGTGGAGATGAAGATGGTCGACCTCTTGCCCGGCGACCGGTCCCACGTTCCAGCCGATGTTGTAGCCGTCAGGTGCATGCAGGGTTTCGACATGGGCCCGGGCCCGAAGGAGGGCCGTCTGCAGATCGCCCCATTCCTCGGCTGTCAGGTCGAAAGGCGTTGTCAGAAAGCGCTTGGGAATGATGATGCCCGAACCGATCAGGACAGGCTGTTCCTGCATGAGGAAGAGGAAGTGGGCCGTTTCCAGCACGATTTCGTGGGGCGGGATGGCCTCACCGCCGAAGTGGGTTGCCATGGTTATGCCATCCGATCTTCGATTTCCCAGGCGTGATCCAGCGTGTGCCAGGCCACGCGGCGCACGAAGGTGCGGGGCGGCCAGACCGCGCCGCCGCGAGGTCCGTGGGCGGGCAGTTCTGAGTCGACTACCGCGGCCAGGGCAGTCAAAACGGCGGCGCGTACCTGGATCAACGTTTCGGCTTGGCTGCTGCCGGCCGGCCGCTTGTAGCGCACCAGAAGCCGGGGAAGGTAGCTGCAGTCGGCCTCGACAACGTGGTCGACCATCTTTGCC
>CAYZLP010000503.1:1351-4441 GCA_964478635.1 uncultured Caldilineaceae bacterium | reverse complement strand
CGTTCCGAGCGAACCTGGGCAATGCGATAGAGTTGGTAGAGGGCGACCAGGCCGCAGATCGCATAAATCCAGGGTGCATAGGTCGCCACATATTGAATCAGAAACCCCATAGGCTGGTAAGTCTACATTAGCGCCCGCGTTTCGTCCAGATAGAGGCCCACAAAGGCGATAGACCGCGGATCGAGCGGATGGGGCGGATAATTGCGGATTACGTCAACTGATAGAATCTGCGTTCATCCGCCGAATCAGCGGCATCCGCAGTCCATTAATCTTGGCATTCACTCAAACTTGATCGACAATGGCCCTCATCTCAATCAACATGCCATTCACTTCACGGACAGGGAACGTATGAAGATCGATGCAGTGTTCCGTTCAAGACGGAGCAACGTTCTGGCGACCCGCGGGATGGTCGCAACCAGTCAACCGTTGGCCGCCCAGGTCGGCTTGGAGATGCTGCGAGCCGGCGGTACGGCCGCCGACGCCGCAATTGCGACTGCTGCCATGCTCAACGTAGTGGAGCCCATCTCCACCGGCATCGGCGGCGACTGCTTTGCCCTCTACTACGAAGCGAGCAGCGGCGCAGTGACGGCCCTCAACGGTTCGGGACGCGCGCCCGCCGGCGCCTCCGTCGAGGCCCTGCGTCAGCTCGGCTACACGAAGATGCCGGGCTACACCGGCCACAGCGTAAGCATCCCCGGGACCGTGGCCGGGTGGCGCGATCTCCTGGCCCGCCACGGACGTATGACCCTGAACGATGTGCTCCAACCAGCCATCCGCACGGCCGAAGACGGCTATCCCGTCAGCGAATTGATCGCCACCGGCTGGCGTACCCAGGAGAAAAAGCTGCGCCGGGATCCCGACTGGCAGAGCGGCGATCTGGAGAACGGGCCGGAACAGCCGTCAGGCCGCGAACTGCTCATCGACGGCCGCGCGCCCCTGCCCGGCGAGATCATGCGCATCCCCACCCTGGGCGAAACCCTGCGCGGCATTGCCGCAGATGGGCCGGCCTATATTTATCATGGCGATTTCGCCCGAAAGCTGAGCGAACACGTCCAGCGCTACGGCGGCTGGATCACGCCGGCCGACATGGCCGCCCACGCCAGCAGCTGGGATGAACCCATTACAGCCCGCTACCGGGGCGTGACGCTCTATGAGTGCCCGCCCAACGGTCAGGGCCTGGCGGCCGTCATCGCCGTGAACCTGGCCGCCGGTTTCGACCTGGCCGCCATGAACGAGGTCGATCGCCTGCACACGCTCATCGAATGCATGCGCATCGGCTTCGCCGACGCCCAACAATGGGTCTGCGACCTGACCATGGCCGCAGTTCCCCTCGCGGAGTTGACCAGTCCGGCCTATGCTGCGACGCGCCGCCGGGAAATCGACCCTGCACGCGCGGCGGCGCGCGTGCCCTACGGCGCGCCCATGGCCGGCTCGGACACGGTCTACCTCAGCGTCGTCGACGGCGAGGGCAACGCCTGCAGCTTCATCAACAGCCTCTATCAGGGCACGGGCAGCGGTCTCGTCGTCCCGGGAACGGGCGTCAGCCTGCAGAACCGGGCAGAGCTCTTCGTGCTCGATCCGGATCATCCCAACGCGCTGGCGCCCGGCAAGCGCCCCTATCACACCATCATCCCTGCGCTGACGCTCTACAACGAAGATGCGGGCGACGCGGCCGGTCAACTCCATGCCTGCTACGGCGTCATGGGCGGCTACATGCAGCCCCAGGGTCACCTGCAGATGCTGGTCAATCTCATCGACCTGGAGATGAGCCCTCAAGAGGCCCTGGACGTTCCTCGTTGGTCCCTCACCCGGCCCAATCTCGGTCTGGGCGCAGGCGAGCCCGGCGGCGCCGTTGCCATGGAAGAGGGTTGGTCCTTTGCCACCATGGCCGAACTCTCCGAACGGGGTCACGTCATCGAGCCCATCCACAGCTTTGCGCGTACCGTCTTTGGCGGCGGCCAGATCATCACCCGCGATCCGCAGACCGGCGTCCTCACCGGTGGCAGCGACCCGCGCAAGGATGGGTGTGCGGTGGGGTGGTAGCGGCGAGAAGGATTGGAAGTAGGGAGGCGATGAATGAGAAAGCGTGCGAGATCAGGGGATTGTGAGACTGGAACATGAAGCTGCGCGGTCGAGTTAATCACCTGATCTCACAATCTCCATCCACCATACTTTCATACGTTAAGGAGTTTCCCATATGACACCGGACCGAGCCCTCGAATCGCTCGAAGAACGCTTTGCGCCGTTTGCTGAGAAGATGCGGCGGGAAGGGCTGCCGGAATTGATGATTCACGTATTCGAGCACTATTACGGCCAGCTTGTGGCGGGCGCAACCGGTGAAATTCCGGCGCGTGAAGCGCTGCCGGTGCCGGAGTTGCCGGATTACGGCGGGTTGACGCCGGACCATGAGGCCAAGGGCGTTGCGGCATTGGACAAGGCCATCATGCTCAAGCTGAACGGCGGGCTGGGCACGAGCATGGGCATGGACGGTCCCAAATCGCTCCTGCCCGTAAAGGCGGGGAAGAGCTTCCTCGACATCACCGTGCTGCAACTGGTGGCCCTGCGCAAGCGTTACGGGATCCAGGTGCCCCTGGTGCTGATGAACAGCTATAACACTCATGAAGAGTCCATCGCGGCGCTGGAGGCCCATCCGGAGTTCAATCAGGGCATTCCCTTCGACTTTCTACAGCACAAGGAACCCAAGGTCTGGAAGGCGGACCTCACGCCTGCCGAGTGGCCCGCCGCCCCCGAGAAGGAATGGTGCCCGCCCGGCCATGGCGATATTTACGCCGCGATGGAAACGAGCGGCATTCTGGAGACCCTACTGGCTGCCGGGTATGAATATGCCTTCGTCAGCAACTCGGACAATCTGGGAGCGACCCTGGATCCGGCCATTCTGGGCTATTTCGCGGAGCAGCAACTGCCCTTCCTCATGGAGACGGCCATCCGCACGCCGGCCGACAGCAAGGGCGGGCATCTGGCCGCGCGGCCGGACGGCCAACTCGTCCTGCGTGAAATCGCGCAGTGCCCGGCCGATGAACTCGACGAATTTCAGGATATCGAGCGCTACCGCTTCTTCAACACCAACAA
>CAYZLP010000503.1:0-1251 GCA_964478635.1 uncultured Caldilineaceae bacterium | reverse complement strand
CGCTACTACAAGCTGATCGACGATGCCCGGGTGCGCTTTCCCCACGGCGCGCCTTCTCTGGTCGACTGCACGGAACTGCGCGTCGATGGCGATGTACGCTTTGGGAAGGATGTCGTTCTCCAGGGGAAGGTGCGGTTGGTGAATGAGGGGGATGAGCCCTTGAACATTGCCGATGGGACCGTGATTCGGGGGGAATGATCTTGCGCCCGTAGAGACGTTGCATTGCAACGTCTCTACGGGTGGGATTCCTCGTCGATGGCGCCGAGGGCGAGGAGGGAGGCGCGTTGGGCGTCGGTGATGCCGGTGGCGCCGGTGATGTTCATGCCTTCATAGGGGCCGGGCACGCGCCAGGTCTCCAGGCAGGCGCCCGTTCGGGGATCCCAGAGCTTGATGGTCCCGTCCGCACCGCCGCTGGCCAGACGACGGCCGTCAGGGCTAAACGTGACGAAGTGGACCCAATTGCCATGCCCCTCGAGGATGCACGTGACTTGCCCGCTCGCGACATCCCACAGGCGGATGCTGCCGTCGTAACTGCAGCTGGCCAGCGTGCGCCCGCCAGGGCTAAAGGCAACACTCTGCGCGATGTCCGTGTGGCCGTCCAACCGATGCAGAAGGCGCCCGTCGGCAACATCCCAGAGGCGTACTGTGTGGTCCCAGCCGGCCGAGGCCAGCATGGACCCATCCGGACTATAGGCAACTTCCTGCACCCCATTTTCATGACCTTCCAAAATGGCGTCGACTGTCCCCGCTGACAGATCCCAGAGAATCACCCTGTGATCGGCTCCGCTGCTGGCCAGCTGTTGGCCGTCAGGGCGGAAGGCAGCAGCCAGGGCCCATCCGTTGTGTTCCGCCAAGCGGCGGGCCGCCGGTCCGGCTTCCAAGGAAGACAATTCAGCAAGATCGGTAACCAGGACCGAACCATCGAGGAAGGTGTTGGCCAGGTACGCGCTGCGGGCATCGAAACTCAACCCGGAGGCGGCGGTATTTCTCGACTCAATCCGGTGAACCAAGCGCCAGGGGGCCTCGCCATCGGACTCACCAGTGCGCCGCGTCCCCCAAATGCGCACTTCGCCGGTGAAGTTGGTGTCGGCCATCAGTCGGCCATCCGGGCTGAACGCAATGCGCCAGCCCATGTCAGGGCGACGAGGCAGGCTCTGGACGACCTCCCCCGTCGCAACGTCCCAGACGCGCGCCACGCCATCCGAACCCGTCGAGGCAAGCCACCGTCCATCCGGACTGAAGGCCACACAG
>CAYZLP010000502.1:1619-4447 GCA_964478635.1 uncultured Caldilineaceae bacterium | reverse complement strand
GCGCGCCGTCACTCCACGCGCGGCCCGGATCGGGATGCACTTCGATCATGAGCGAGTCCGCGCCGGCCGCGACGGCCGCCTTGGCCACGGCGCCGACCAGATCCCACTTGCCCGTACCGTGGGCCGGATCGGCCACGACGGGCAAGTGGCTCAGCTGCTTGAGGACCGGAATGGCGTTGATGTCGAAGGTGTTGCGGGTTGCGGTCTCGTAGGTACGAATGCCCCGCTCGCAGAGCATGACCTGCATGTTGCCGCCGCTCAAGATATACTCCGCGCTCATGAGCAGTTCCTCGATGGTGCCGCTGATGCCCCGCTTGAGGAAGACCGGCTTGCTGGATTTGCCCAACGCCTTGAGGAGCGAGTAGTTTTGGGTATTGCGGGCGCCCACCTGAAAGATATCGGTATATTCGCTCACGAGTTCGATATCGTCGGTGCTCATAACCTCGGTGATAATGGCCAGTCCGGTCTGCTCCCGGGCCTCGGCCAGATAGCGCAACCCTTCTTCGCCGAGTCCCTGAAAGCTGTAGGGGCTGCTGCGCGGTTTGAACGCGCCGCCGCGCAGAATCGTCGCGCCCGCCTCTTTGACGGCGTGGGCCACCTCCAGGATCATCTCCCGGCTTTCGACGCTGCAGGGCCCGGCCATGACCGCAATCTGCTTGCCGCCGATGGGCGTCCCGTTGGCCTGGATCACCGTACCTTCATGGGAAAAATCACGGCTGGCCAGCTTGTAGGGCTGCATGACGCGCATAACCCGGTCCACGCCGTCCATGACTTCAAATGTGGCCCGCTGGAGGAGATACTCATCAGCGCCGATGATGCCGACGATGGTCGTCGCCTCACCTCGGCTGAGGTGGACCTTATAGCCAAGCTCTTCCACCCGGTTGACGACAGATTCGACTTCACCAGGCGCTGCACCCTGCTTCATCACTATGATCATGATGCGTTACTCGTTTCTTGTATCGTGATGCTTGTTGCCAAAATGACGCGACTTCGAAAACCCGGTCTTCTTTCCTGTACGACCAGAGGTTGGCCGAGACGCGAAACTCGATTCTTGAATCATGCGCGACTTCAATTCTGCAATTCAGCCAATTCCTCAACGGCGGAAGTGATCGGGAGCGGCGCTTCCCCGACGAAGCGATCGACCGCCACGGCCACGCGGCGCAGGTCACGCATAAGGGCCGCGAACGTTTCCACCGTGATGCTCTGGCGCCCGTCGCTGATGGCCATGTCCGGATCGGGATGCACCTCGAGGATGAGGGCATCCGCACCTGCGGCAACCGAGGCTTTGGCCATGGCCGGCACCAGCTCCCGCAGTCCCGTACCGTGGGACGGATCGGCCACCACCGGCAGATGGCTGGTCTGCTTGACGAAGGGCACTGCGTTGAGATCGAAAGTATTGCGCGTGGCGGTCTCGTAGGTGCGAATGCCCCGCTCGCAGAGCATGACGTTCTTGTTGCCGCTGCTCACGATGTACTCGGCGCACATGAGCCACTCCTTGATCGTGCCGCTCATGCCCCGCTTGAGCAGGACCGGCTTGTTCACCTTGCCCACCGCCTGGAGCAGACCGTAATTCTGCATGTTGCGCGCGCCGATCTGCAGAATGTCGGCATATTCGGCCACCATGGGCACCGTCTCCACGGTCATAACCTCGGTGATGACCGGAAGACCGGTCTCTTCCCGGGCTTCGGCCAGGTATTCGAGTCCTTTCAGGCCGTAGCCCTGGAAGTCATAGGGGCTGGTACGGGGCTTGAACGCGCCGCCGCGCAACACCTTGGCCCCTGCTTCCTTCACGGCATGGGCGATCTCAATGATGCCGGTGCGGCTCTCTACGCTGCACGGCCCGGCCATAACGACGATCTCGGGGCCGCCGATGCGCACCTGGCCGCCGGCCAGCTCGATGACCGTATCGTCCGGACGGGTGGTGCGGCTGCTCAGCTTGTAGGGCTCCTCGATCCGCACCGTGCGCAGAACGCCCTCCATGGCGTCAAATACTTCGCGTGAGACATTGGTCAGGTCACCCACCAGGGCGACGACTGTGCGATTGTCTCCGTAGATGGGGTGGGTCTGACAGCCCATCTGTTCGGCCTTGGCAATCACATTACCGATTTGGGCGGCGGTGGCGCCGGGCTTCATGACGACGATCATGCTACTCTCCTTATGCGCAATAATGCAGAAACCAGAATTAAGTCGATTCGGATAGGCACCCGCGGCTGACACAGGCTTCGACAGGCTCAGTCAGCGTCAAATCGGCCGGCGTCAACTGCGTGCTTCGTTTAGATTTGCAGCAACGTAGATTGGGCGCTGGAGCGACTCCCACCGTTGCCGTTTTGCGTCGCGGGCGGATAGCTCCCCAGTAGCTTGACAAACGCAGCCCGGTTGAGCAAAGCGACCAGGGCGTCCCGCGCGGCCGTCTCTTCCCAGTGGCCATCGAAGTCGAGATAGAAGACGTACTGCCAGGGTCGGTTGCGACGGGGGCGGCTTTCGAGCTTGGTCAGGTTGATGCGCCGGTCGGCAAATTCGCGCAGCGCGTCATAAAGGGAGCCGGGCGTGTTGGGCACGGCGAAGACCAAAGAGGTCTTGGCGCGCTCCGTGCGCGGCGCATCTCCCTTGCCGATGACGAAGAAGCGCGTATAGTTGTGCTGCATGTCCTCAATCCGCTCGGCCAGGATCTCCAAACCGTAGTGTTCGGCGGCCAGGCGGCTGGCGATGACGGCCACGCCTTCGGTGGGATTGGCGGCCAGATCCTTGGCGCTGCCGGCGGTGTCATACCAGGGCACGGCAACATAGCCGTTGCGATTGAGATAATCCTCGCACTGGGCCAGGGCCTG
>CAYZLP010000502.1:0-1519 GCA_964478635.1 uncultured Caldilineaceae bacterium | reverse complement strand
GCCCCCAATTCACCCTGAAATGCAACGATGGTCATGATGTCTCCTCCAACTGAGCGCAAAGGAATCTTCCGTAGGTGGGACGGCGCAATCAGTCACCCGTTCCGGCGCGCCAGGCATCCAGCTGCTCTTCGATCCACCGGTTGAGCCCTGCAAAATCGACGTCCGACAGCACCAGCGTCTGATCGGGCCGCAACGCGGTCGCATCGCGCAGATAGACGTGCTGGATGGCGTTTTGGGGTAGATCCGTGTTCCAATGCAGCAGGATGCGGATACAGAGGGGCAAGCCACCCTCCACGTCCATCTCGTTGCCGCAGAGCAAAGGCACTTCGATCCACCCCAGCTGCCGACCGGCCAGGGCGGGAAAGACCGAACGGATGTCCCGGGTGGTGGTAAAGATCGCGCTGGCGACGTCCGCCGGCTCGATCCCGTTCAAGCGGATCATGAGCGCCAGCAGCTCACGCGTCGCGCGCAGCACCTCCTCTCGGTCATCATGCGGTATCGTTGTTGCTCCTCGCACACCCCGGCAAATGGTCATCGGTTCAATCCTCGGCTCCGTGTCGTGCCTAAAAATGCCCATAAAAAAACGAGAGCGGGTGACTTTCGCCAGTCCACGCTCTCGTTGAGTGGTCGTTCCGTCTGTCTCTAGCCAGACATGCTCCGTCCCTCAGCGCAGGATGGCGACTCGCCGCTAAAATAGCTAAACCAAAAATAGCCAAAATAAAACCCGCGCAACTCATTGCACGGGTGGGAGGCAAACAGAAAGTCCGCAGGCTGGAGACGCTGCGTCTGCGTGTTCTGTGCGGTTTGGCTCAAGCGCTGCCGGGTCGTCATCCGGGTTACCGTCACTGTTGCTTCTGGTGTCGCTTCTGTCGGGAACGAGGTCGCCATCGCTTATTCTTCATTCTGCGATGAATCGACCCGGCCAAGATAGCACGCTTCAAAAAGCATGTCAAGACGGGCGCGGCGGGAAACGCAAATTTCGCCCCGGCTCACCTCCAAAAGCCATTCAACAGCCGATGGTTTGTATCGAGTTACTCATTTGGACCACGCAACCAGGAAAGGGCAAATCACAAGCAAAATGAAAATTTGCGTTGTCAGCAGGGAACAGATGGAGTACAATGGAACGAAACGGCCGCCCGCACGCTGCCGGCCAAATCGCAGGGTATTCAACCACAGCGGGAAAGCGCTAGCGCAACGCATATGATCATCAATCCTGCCGATCTATCACACAAAGATCGCTACAAGCTCACCATCGGCACGGTCTTGCCTCGCCCCATCGCCTGGGTGAGCAGCATGGATGCCGCGGGCAACCTGAACGTAGCGCCCTTTTCCTACTTCACGGCCGCCTGCAGCGATCCGCTGACGCTGATCTTCTGCCCGCAGATTGCTCGTGACACCGGTCTGAAAAAGGATACCTGGCGCAACATCGAAGCCGTGCCCGAATTTGTCGTCAACCTGACCAATGAAGAGACGGCCACGGCTATGAATCTCACGGCCACGGTGCTGCCCCCGGGTCAGT
>CAYZLP010000501.1:0-4455 GCA_964478635.1 uncultured Caldilineaceae bacterium | reverse complement strand
TTACCACACCAGCGCGCCGCCGACAGATGATGGCCTGGCAATGCAGGCGGTGGAGGGGCCGGGCATACAAGAACTCGTGGTTTCCGACCGCAACAAACTCCTGCTGTTCAACCTGGATGTGGCCCTGGAGTGGGATGCGCGCAAGGATTTCCAGTTTCTGGAGCAGCTTCAGTTCGACCTGCGCCGGGCTTCCCAGTTGCTCTACGACTGGAGCGACGGCCAGGTCGCTTTGGGGCGCATCCGGGTCTTTCACGATGCGCGCACAGTATACCCGCTTTTTGCGGTAGCGGGCGCAGATTGGCCGCCCGATATGCTGGCTACACTCAATCGCAACGAGCTGCCGGCCGTGTTGCGCGATCGGTTCCTTGCCAGCGGCCGGCCGCTCAGCGACGCGACGACGGTGCAGATGGTGAATCCTGACGCTCAGTGGCAGGTCGTGGATGGCAGCGATCACTACACAATCCGCAACGAGCAGACGGATGCTGGGCGGATTGCGGTGTACGATGACCGGGCCGTCGAGCCGTGGCAGACCAGCGACATCCGCATCCACGCTACCAACCGCATGCGTCCCAGCGCCGTCGTGGGCGGCGTCATTTCGCCGACTCTCACCGTCAGCGAGACGGTGTCCGTAATCAACCCTCTCACCGGTAGCCCGGCGGAAAAACTGAACGTCTACGGGGCCGGCCAGGTCTACATGGGCGCCGTTTGGAACCGCTACGGTGAGGCCAACGGCAGCCTGGGCGAAGATTGGCCCCGCGCGTTGGCCCACGAACTGGGCCATTATCTGCTCTTCCTGGAGGACAACTATCTCGGCATCGATGCAGAGGGATTCCTGGTTGCCATACCGGAAAATGAGTGCCCGGGCGCCATGAACGATCCCTATCGCGATGCTACCAGTGAGTTTCAGCCGCTGGAGTGGGCCCATGCCGGTTGCGAAACGACGCTCTCCGCGCAACATCTGGGGCGCGCCGACTGGCGTACGATCGAGGCATGGTATCGGACGGATCGCGAACCGCTGTTGACCGCGCCGGCTGAGTGGAATGGGAAGCCAGGCCCCAACTTGCTGCCGCTGGCGGTAACGCAAGTAACGTTGCACGACCCGGGAATCCCACCGGCAACGCTGGATGTACCGACGGTCTACTTAACCGATGAGGGCGGCGCCACGCACATCGCCGATCGGAGCGCACGCGCATTCCTGCTGAAAGAAGATCGCCTCATCGACTTGGGTCAGCCGATTCTGGATCGGGTGCAGAGTTGGGGAGCGGCGCCGGGGGATCTGCTTTGTGTCTATGAATCGGGCTCTACGCAGCCCCACAGAGGGTGTAGTGAGATCAACTCCGGAGTTGATCAAATGGAGATGAAGCCTGCTTCGAATGCCGAAATCCTATTGACTCCGGTGAACTCAACCACCCTGCGGATTGCGGTGACGACCGAATTTTCTGGCGAATTGAAAGCCCGTCTCTATCCCTCTGACATCCTGACGCCAACGGAAAGTATACTGGACGTCGATCATCAAGGAGTCTTCAAGTTCGCATCACCCGACGACTTTCCCTTGGAAGGGAACGTATGCGTCTATGCAGAAGGTGACAGGCTCAATGACAAGCCCAGTTGCCTGGCAATCAGCGGCTATAGCGTCGGCGGCAACCCTGTGCACCGGCGCGGGGGTGTGCATCGCCGGGGTGGCGTCCACCGGCGGGGCGGCGCGCCGGTCATGTCTTCCGACGGCCAGGTCTTTCTCTTTGGCGATGCGCTCGACACGCCTCCCGATCAGAAAGATCGGGAGTGGTTGATGATTCTGCAAGCAACCAATGGGACGGCAACTTTGCCGCCCGGTCGTACGCTCATCGGTCAAGGATACTGGCTCAGCGCATCGGCGGGCGCCCCCAGCTTGGAGAATCGAGACGCGGAACAGCGGAGTTCCATTAGCTTTGGGTACAGAGATGACCAGGTGCCGCCAGGTGAAGAGGCTTTCCTGCGCATCTATTTCCTGGAGGAGGATGCAGCACGTTGCCCGGGCGGCGCGGGTCCGTGCTGGGCGCCGCTCACGACGAAAACCGACGCACAGTACAACATCGCAACCGCCCTTACCCGCGGCTATGGACTCTATGCGCTGATGTCCAGCGTCGAAATCGTGCTTCAGCCCGGCTGGAATAGCATTGCTTATCCGGTTCAGGTAACGCAACCTGTTTCCGCCGCGCTTGGGTCAATTCAGGGTCAGTATAGCGTTGCGGCGCATTTTGCCGCCGGCCAACCGGATCCCCGTGATGTCTGGACGGTCTATGGCCCTAAGCCGGCGCCGAACTGGGTCAGCGACCTAAAAGAACTGCAGTTCGGTCAGGGCTACCTCGTCTACGTCACGGCCACGGAACCGATCGTGCTCTATCTCAACGGCTCGGCCGGCGCGGCCGAGATGGCGGCGGCCAATGCGTACCTCACACCGCCAGCCACATTCTACGTCGCGACCAGCGCCGCAATGAACATCGAAGCGCGGATTGACGGCAAGGTCTGTGGAACCGGCACGGCGGTCTCCTCCGGTGGAAGCTTACAAGGGTATCGCATCAAGGTTCAAGCCGACAACGGGGGGGACTATGCCGGCTGCGGCGCAATCGGCCGCACGATTGTATTTTCGACAGACAGCGCGCCCAACGCCGCGTCTGCGGAATGGGACAACACCCGGGTTCAGCAATTGTCTTTGCCCGCAGGAGATGCAGCTCCACGCCAGGCTCCAGCTACGAACAGACTCAGCCAGCCAGGCGCGCCGCATCAGATGCCCAATCCGCTTTACTTGCCCATCATTATCAACGAGTGACTACCGTGCGCGGATGATTGAAAAGACGCCCCGGTAATCGTAGGTGCGGTTTCCAACCGCACGATCTTCGAGAAAGATTAGAGGTACATGGAGACCGTGCGGTTGAAAACCGCACCTACGGGATTGCAGCACCAATTTCTCAATGTCCAAAACGGAAATTTCTGGACCTATCATCAAGTCTGTGAGATCACCCGTTGAGGACGGGCTTTGCTTGAGCATTGATTTCATCGGCCGATAGCGCACGAGCATAGACGGCCACGTAGTAGTAGACACCTTTCCAGGGCCGCTTGCCGTCTAACTCATTGGCCAATGCAAATCGATAATCATCCCACGAGTCCTCAAATGTTCCACCTCGCTCTGCTTGAAGGCCCACGTCCCGGCCGTTGATGAAAAGCTTGACCTGTCCATCCTTTCGACGGACAAATACCACGTGGGTAAGCTGCGTTTGCACCAAACCATCTGGTGAATCCAAGGACGGAGTACCATTGTGACGTGTCTCAGAAGTTCTGACGCGAACAGTGAAAAAATCCTGTGGGCGGCCTCTTTCTGGACCGTGCCCAAGCGTAAAGTTGCGCTTGGTCGTGCTTTCCGACAGCGTAACGATGCGCGCGGGGCCGGATTGGTCGGCAACCTCAGGTTTGATCCATACCTCGATCGTCAGTTCATTGCTAATCTTACAGGCATCGATGATCCTTCTGGCAACAGCGCCCGAAGCGATCAACGCATTCTCCTTTACCCTCAAGCCGCCCCCAGGCAACCATTCCACTTTCGACTCATCGTCGATGGTGAGATGGAGCGGAAATTCGCTCCCGGAGTGGTCTTTGACTTGATTACCGGCGCCCTCGGTGAAACGATAAAGCACCATCGGTCCTTGCCTGAGTCGCGGATTCTTGTAGGCCTCCTCTGTTTCAAAATAGGCCACCATATACTCGAACAGATTGTCCCTGACCGTATCATAGGCGCGTGCGCTTAGTCCACCGGGCCGATTTTCTCTCCCTTCAACATACTCTCCCCACCAAGGAATGCCGTCCCGCCATTGGGAATTAACGACCTTCGCCACTGCCTTGCCTATCTCCCCCTTGCTGACGGGGTTATTGATTGGATCGTAGTGGCTGAACACCTGATTCTCCTCACGGATGGCATCCACGACCAGATTGATCACGGCCCAATTCGGGATCTGGTGGATGACCGAGCGGGTTGGCTTTTGGCTAACGACGAGCGGCCGTCCATCATGGGGCACGCGGCTGACGTAGGTGACGCGGTGGAAAACGCGCCAGACTTGGTTCCGATTGCCGCGGGCTGCGCGCAGGGCACGCGCATTTGGCTCGTCGCTTTCATCGAGCCATTTCCGGTCAACCACCTGATTCCAGAAGGTCTCGAAGTGTTGTTTATCCGGCACGAGATAAAAGGTCTTGAAGCGATAGGCATTGACTTTGCCCGGTTCATCCGCATCACTGTAGAGCTGCTCCGGGTTGCCAGTATATTTCTTAAGCAATCCCTCACAATTTAGGGATACATCAAGGCCAAAATCGGCTCCTTGCTGCTTGGTTTTCATAACTGTGGTGTTGATGTGTCCGCCAAATAGTGCTCGAAAATCGACTGCTATTCCAATCCCAATTGCTCCAATTTGCGCACTTGCATCGATT